>NZ_DFRA01000011.1:16214-112690 GCF_002378465.1 Empedobacter sp. UBA3475
TATGGTTATATGGTTATATGGCAAAATTAATCTTTTTAACTTTATCACCTCCTAACCTTCTAACCTTCTATCCTTCTAACCTTCTAACCTCCTATCCCCTTAACTTTAAATTCCTCAAACGACTGTGCTTCTTGATCTTTTTCAGAGATTATCATTTTATCTGTTGGAATTCGCCAATCTATATTCAGTTCGCTGTCTAAAGGGTTAACGCCGTCTTCTGACTCTTTATTATATCCATTGTCACATTTATAGAAAAATGTAGCTGAATCAGAAATAACAGAAAATCCATGTAAAAATCCTCTCGGAATAAACAATTGACGTTTATTCTCAGCAGATAATTCTACAGCTACTGATTGACCATAGGTTTCAGAACCTGGACGAACATCAACTGCAACATCAATCACAGCACCTTCTACCACACGAACCAATTTTGCTTGTGCATGCTCACCTGCTTGCATATGTAATCCACGAACTACACCGTAAGAAGATTTAGACTGATTATCTTGTACAAAAGTTGGTTTATACCCTAAAATTTCTTCTATTTTATTTTCGTTATACGACTCAAAGAAATAACCTCTCGAGTCTTCAAAAACAGTCGGTTCTAAAATAAAACAACCTTTTAATTTCGTTTCTGTTGCTTTCATTTAATTGTCAATATTGTTTTATAATGTTAATAAAGTTGATAAGGTTATAAAAGGTTAATCTATTCTCAATGATTTAATCAATTTAGAAAGCATACTTTTTATATAATTTATACTCTTTTGAAATTGTATTAAATTACCAATAAATCCTAATCGAAAAGCTATTTCCAATTGCGTTTCAAGTTCACTTACTGAACCTAGCGCAATATAAAGAAAACGTATAAACTCAGCTTGACTTTGTCGACCTGCTCCTTCTGCAATATTACTTGGGATAGAGACCGCACTCCGTTTCATTTGACTTGTCAATCCGTAAAGTTCTTCTTTAGGGAAAATTTTTACAGTTTCATAAATACAGACGACTAAATCCATAGATTCTTGCCAAACTTTTAATTCTTTATGACTAGCCATATTTTTTAAAGTTTTATATGTGTGGTGGTAAAAAAGGCTTAAGTTGAAATGAGAAAATAGAGAAATGGGGAGAACTAACTTTCTTAACTTTCTTAACTTTCTTAACTTTCTTAACTTTCTTAACCTTCTTAACTTTCTTAACTTTCTTAACCTTATTAACTATTAATTATACTGTTTTTCGTAATATTTTTGGTAATCGCCAGATGTTACATTTTCTAGCCATTCTTTGTTGGATAAAAACCAATCGATAGTTAGACTCAAACCTTGTTCAAATGTCACACTTGGTTTCCAGCCTAATTCTTCGTTGATTTTTGTTGCATCGATGGCATAACGTAAATCGTGTCCTGGACGATCTTTCACAAAGGTGATTAATTGTTCTGAAGTTCCTGCTTCTTTACCCAATTTTTCGTCCATTTGTTTACACAATTCTTTCACCAAATCGATGTTTTTCCACTCATTGAAACCTCCTACATTGTAAGAACCTCCATTTTTTCCTTCATGGAAAACTAAATCAATCGCTTTGGCATGATCGATTACAAATAACCAATCGCGCGTATATTTTCCATCTCCATAAATTGGAAGTGGATTATTATTTAAAATATTATGAATACACAACGGAATCAATTTTTCTGGAAAATGATTTGGACCATAATTGTTCGAACAATTCGTCATCACAATTGGTAAACCATACGTATCATGATAAGCTCTCACAAAATGATCTGAAGATGCTTTTGAAGCCGAATAGGGCGAATGAGGATCATAAGACGTTTCTTCCGTAAAAAAACCTTCATCACCCAAAGCGCCAAAAACCTCATCTGTCGAAACATGATGAAAACGTTTTCCTTCGAAATTATTGTTCCAAATCGCTTTTGCAGCATTCAAAAGATTAACCGTACCAATCACATTGGTCATCACAAATTCTAATGGATTTGTTATTGAACGATCTACGTGAGATTCGGCAGCTAAATGGATGACTCCATCTGGTTCATGTTTTTCAAAAACCTCTAATATATGTTTTGCGTCAGTAATATCAGCTTTTACGAATTCGTAATTTGATTTACTTTCGATATCTTTCAAATTCTCTAAATTTCCAGCATACGTCAACGCATCAAGGTTGATAATTTTCGTTTCAGGATATTTTAAGACAAATTCTCTTACAACGTGAGAACCGATAAATCCAGCTCCTCCAGTAATTAAAATAGTTTTCATAGTATTTTTATAGTCGTTTATCAACTTCTTCTTTTGGCAAAGCTCCTTTCACATCATAAATCACTCCATTTTCTTTTAAATAATCAGTTAACTGAAAATTTAAAAACTCATTGTGTGATACAGTCAAAATAATGGCGTCGAATTGGTGAACTGGTGAACTGGTGAACTGGAAAACCTGATCCAATGTATTACAAAAAGTTATTCCGTATTCATGGTTTACCTCATCCGGGTTAGCCCAAGGGTCTAACGTTGTCACCTCTATTCCATATTCTTCTAAAGCATGAATTACATCAATTGCTTTAGAATTACGAATATCAGGGCAATTTTCTTTAAAGGTAATTCCTAAATTTAGAACTTTAGCTCCTTTTACTTTGATATCGTTATTTATTAACAATTTTACAACCTGAGAAGCTACAAATGCTCCCATCGAGTCATTCAATCGTCTTGCTGCTAAAATTAATTCAGAATAATAACCAATTTCTTGTGCTTTTTGAGCCAAATAAAATGGATCAACACCAATACAATGTCCGCCAACAAGTCCTGGTTTGAATGGTAAAAAATTCCATTTTGTTCCAGCTGCTTCTAATACGTCATTGGTATCAATATCCATTAGCGAAAAAATCTTCGATAATTCGTTAATAAACGCAATATTGATATCACGTTGCGAATTTTCGATCACTTTTGATGCTTCTGCCACCTTGATTGTCGGTGCTAAATGCGTCCCTGCGACAATTACTGATTGATATAAATCGTCAACAATTTTTCCAATTTCTGGCGTTGAACCTGATGTTACTTTTAAAATTTTCTCAACCGTGTGTTTTTTATCGCCTGGATTAATTCGCTCTGGTGAATATCCCGCATAAAAATCTTGGTTAAACTTCAATCCCGAAGAATGTTCCAATACAGGAATACATTCTTCTTCTGTAACACCTGGATAAACCGTAGATTCATAAATAACAATATCATTTGGTTTCAACACTTTACCTACCGTTTCCGAAGCTTTTTTCAAAGGAGTCAAGTCTGGTCGATTATTTTTGTCCACTGGCGTAGGAACGGTTACCACATAAATTGTCGCATCTTCAATATCCGTTATATCTGATGAACAAAACAATCCATTTTCTACTTGAATAAAAGGATTTTGTGTTGATAAAACATTTTGTAAAACATTATTCTCAACTTCTAAAGTTGAATCTACTCCATTATTTAATTCAGCAATACGTTTCTGATTGATATCAAACCCGACAACAGGGTATTTTGTTGCAAATAATCGAGCCAAAGGTAAACCTACGTAACCTAAACCGATAACTGCTATTTTATGTTGTTGATTCATTTATTATAATATTTTCTGTACCATTGTACAAAGTTATACACTCCTTTGTCAACCGGATAATTAGGATTATAACCAAATTTATCTTTCAACTCTTGGACATCTGCCCATGTTTGATTGACATCTCCTGCTTGCATCGGATACATTTCTAAAATAGCTTGTTCTCCTGTCGAATGTTCGACCTCTTTGATAAAATCCATTAATTGAACAGGTTTACTATTTCCTATATTGTATAATTGGTATTTTTCGTTTGTATTTTTATCTTCAAGGATTTTGTCTATTCCTTGAATAATATCATCAATGTAAGTGAAATCACGTGACAAATCGCCGTGATTAAACACTTTTAAGGGTTGATGATTCAAAATAGCATCTGTAAACAAAAACATGGCCATATCTGGTCGTCCCCAAGGTCCATAAACGGTAAAAAAACGTAAACCTATGGTTTGGAAATCGTACAAATGGCTATACGCATGTGCCATTAGCTCGTTTGCTTTTTTGGTAGCCGCGTATAAACTAATAGGATGATCAACGTTTTGATTTGTTGAAAAAGGAACATCTGAAGAGTTTCCGTAAATACTTGAACTACTTGCGTACAGTAATTTTTTGACGTTATAATTTCGGCAACATTCTAAAATATTTAGAAAACCGACCAAATTACTCTGTCCATAGGCATCAGGATTTTCGATACTATACCGAACACCAGCCTGAGCTGCCATATTAACAACCGCATCAAACGAATATGTTTTAAAAAGTTGAGCCAATGACTCTTTATCTTCTAAATTCATTCGATAGAAAATCATCTTTTCTTCGTGTTTAGAAGAAAGAACTTTCTGCCCAAAATTTGAAGCAAATTCTTGATTGATTCCTAATTCTTTTAATCGATCATATTTTAACTGAACAGTGTAATAATCGTTAATATTATCAATTCCAACAACTTTGATGTTTTTTTCGATTAATTTTTCAGCTAAATGGTAACCTATGAAACCAGCTACACCAGTTATGAATACTGTTTTCATTATTTCTCCTTTTCAGAAGTCGCAACTACTTTTCTTAATCCTGAACTAGAGAAGCGGTGTGTACGCTTGTTGTAGTAAATTTGAATATGATTATCTAAACAATATTGTTTTCCCGTAAAGTCGATATTTCGGTATTCTTCCCCTATAATTCTAACATTTATGGGTAAAGCACTTAACATATCAAACAAATCTTGTTCGGTTTCGTATGGGATTATTTCGTCGACATATCGACAACCTTCTAATTGAATATAACGCTCAACGATGGATTGCGTAGGACTATTTTTTGAAGGGTCTACTGTTGCAGGATCAGTATTAAGTCCTACAATTAGGTAGTCGCATTGTCTTTTGGCTTCTTCGAGCATCATTACATGACCTGCATGAAGAAGGTCAAATATTCCGAAAGTTATTCCAGTTGTCATTTTATAATACTATTGTTGGAACGACAAATTTAGGGATTTATATTGAATTAATTATAAGCTTTTATGACATAAAAAAAGCACTCAAATCGAGTGTTAGGTATTTATATTAATTCAGAATTTCTTTTTTCTAAATGTGTATAAACATTCTTTACTTCTTGAGAATATTCTTTTTGTAGAATTAAATTCGCGGTTGGGGTATTCACAAAAATGGTGTTTTGTAAACCAACAAAAGAAGTATACACATCTGTCCCAATCACCATGTTTCCATTACGATCGACATAATGACCGTTCATCACAAAATAATCATACAAGGATTCGAAAGAACCTAAATCATTCCAAACAAATTTTGCTGGAACTACTTTTATCTTCTTGCTTCGTTCCATTACGGCATAATCGATACTATTTGATGGAATATTCATTGAAAGTTCTTCGTTCAACTCCCCATTGATATTATCTGCCCAAGCAATTTTTGAAGCTTCGTAAATTTCTTTTTCAAATTTCTTTAGTTCTTTCAATAAAACACGTGCTTTGAAACAAAACATTCCACTGTTCCACAAAAAATTCCCTTGCTCGATAAAATCTTGCGCCGTAATATGATTGGGTTTTTCGCGAAAAGAAAGTACGTTATCTCCTTTGTGCTCAATATAGCCATAACCTGTTTCTGGACGAGTTGGATGCACTCCAAATGTGACGATATAGTCATTTTGTGCTAATTCGATTGCTCTATTCATCGCTTCTTGATAGGCTTCCATATCTTCAATCAAATGATCAGATGGTGTCACAATTAGAATATCATCATCCTCAACTGCTAAAGCTGCAAATGCAATTGCCGCTGCAGTATTACGTGGAACAGCCTCTACAATTTTTGTGTATTCAACATTCATTTTATCAAGCACTTCTTGACTTAAATGGTCATTATCTTTATTCCCAATCACCATTAATTTATCAGCAATTGGACGGTTACGTTGAATCGTTAACTCAAATAAAGATTGCCCATTAAACAAAGGTAAATATTGTTTTGGATGACTTTTTCGTGAAAGTGGCCAAAGTCTACTCCCAACACCACCAGATAAGATCACATTATAAATACACATAAATTCTTCTAATTCGAACTTGTAAAGTTATTAAAAACTACTATATCATAACATTCTATTATGATTTTTCTTTTAAACACAAAAAAAGCGTTCAAAAATGAACGCTTTAAAGTATTAGTATTGATTTTATTAAATCATCGAAATACGTAATGTATTGGTAATTCCTTTCTCAAATGCTGGCATTGCATTCAGATTGATGATATAATCACCATATTCTACATAACCCGCATTTTTCGCTAAGATATTGACCTCTGTAACCGTTTGATCCGTAGATGTATCGCGAGGATCGTAATTGATTGCTTTTACTCCCCATAATAGGTTCAACATACGGTTAATACGTTTACTTGGATTGAAAACCAAAATAAATGAATTGGGACGATGAGAAGAAATTTGGAAAGCGGTATAACCGGAATATGTTAAAGTGGCAATTGCTTTCGCTCCTGTATCTTCTGCCATTTTAGCTGCGTTATAACAAACCATATCGGTTACGAAACGTTCGTTTTTGATCTTTGGTTTGTGCTCTGGTACATGTACGTGCTCATCATCTTCAACTGTTTGAAGAATCTTCGTCATTTTCTCGATAACTTGTACAGGATATTGTCCTACAGAAGTTTCTCCAGATAACATTACCGCATCTGCTCCATCAAAAACTGCATTTGCAACGTCAGAAACCTCAGCACGAGTTGGTGTCAAACTAGAAATCATTGTTTCCATCATTTGTGTTGCAACAATAACTGGCTTACGCGCTAATTTCGCTTTGTCAATTAATTGTTTTTGCGCTTTTGGAACGATTTCAAACGGAACCTCAACTCCTAAATCTCCACGAGCAACCATTAATCCATCCGAAAATTCTAAAATATCATCGATATTTTCTAATGCTTCAGGTTTTTCAATTTTAGAGATAATTGGAATTTTTACTGTTCCATGTTCTTTGATAAAATCAGATAAATCTTTTACATCTTGCCCAGAACGAACGAAAGATAATGCAAACCAATCTACACGATTTTCGATTGCGAATTTTGCATCTTCTTTATCTTTTTCTGTTAAAGCTGGTAAAGAAATATTTGTATTTGGTAAGTTAACTCCTTTTTTAGAACGTAATGGACCACCTTGAATCGTTTCTGCTTTTACAATATCTGTTCCGTTTGTCTCGATTACTTTGAAGATTAATTTTCCGTCATCAATCAAAATATTTTCTCCCACTTGCACATCTTGCGCAAACTTTTTGTACGTCATAAAAACTTTTTCTTTCGTTCCTACAACATCCTCGTTGGTGAATGTTAAAATTTCTCCTGGATTGATTACGAAATCTTCGTGTTCCATTTTTCCAATACGCAACTTAGGTCCTTGTAAATCCGCTAAAATTGCTGTATTGTAGCCATGATCGTTATTTAATTGATGAATTGTTTCAATCTTACGTTTCACATCCGCATAATCTGCGTGCGAAAAGTTGATACGGAACACATCTGTTCCTTTTCTCATCATTTCTAATAAAATCTCTGGACTATCGGTTGCCGGACCTAAAGTCGCGACAATTTTTGTCTTTTTAAGATATTGTCTATCGTAAATCATAATTTTTCCCTTTTTTTATGCACAATATTTTGTTAGAAAACCAATTGATCTGCATTGCTAATCAAATCGATATCTATTTTTTTGATCGTTCTTATAAAATCTTTTTCTACAAATGGTAGTTGAAGATATTGTAGTTCATCTTCCCAACCAGAGATTTTTACTACATAGTTGCAATCCTTGTAATTTGGCACAAGAATAACGCTCTCTTTGAAAAGATTTGATAAATCTACTTCATTTTTTTTAAAATCGTATTGATTTGGAGTATTTTTAATGATATGATAATCTATTTTATTTGCTTCATCTAACCATTGATAGGTTTCGAAAAAATAAGTATGCTCATCTAACCGAATATCCAAATCGTGAATACGCTCAAAACGCGTATCAAAAGTAGAGTTGAGATGGAAAATAAATTGTGTAGAAGTGTTAAAACTAGAATTTACGCCTATGAGATGAAAATCTATCCAATCATCATATAAGAGTAATTCTGCCATGTTTCTAAACTTTTTCTATTTTCTTTTGTAACGAATAGTACGCGCGTTTTGCTGCGCTTTCTTCGGCTTTCTTTTTAGAAGTTCCTCTCCCTTTCGAGATGACTTTATCATTGAGACGGATTACTGACACAAAAACCTGCAAATCTTCTGCGTTTTGCTCCTCAAATGTATTGAATCTTATCGTATTTCTCGTTTTTTGACTCCATTCCAAAATCAACGATTTGTGACTTGTAATCGTGTGCTCCAAACGATCTAAATCCGCATAAGGGTCAATAATTTTGACTTGAATAAATTTTTGTACTGCAGCTATACCTCCATCAACATAAATTGCACCAACCAAAGCTTCCAACATATCACCATTTACGTCTTCACCCAAATTGTTGTGATTGTTCATTGGATCCAAATAATCTAACAAGCCAAGTTGTTTGGAAACGGCATTCAATTGTTTACGCGAAACAATTTTAGAGCGCATTTTTGTCAAATAACCTTCTTGTTGATCGGGCGCTTTGTAGTATAAGTACATTGCTGCAGAAGCACCAAGTAATGCATCTCCTAAAAACTCTAATCTTTCAAAGTTTATACTGTTTCCATTTTCATCTTTTTTCTGTGCAGATCTGTGGGTAAATGCTTCTTTAAAAACCTCAACATTGCGAGGAGTATAACCCAAAATCGACTTCAAAAATTTCAAAAAAGGATCAGATGAATTTGAATCATCACGATGATTTTTAAAAGAAAATAATTTTTTTAAGAAAGACATTACTTATACTTCTTAAATATCACACAAGCATTGTGACCACCGAAACCAAAAGTATTACTCAATGCATAATCTACATTTTTCTCTTTTGCTTTGTTAAATGTATAATCGATTTTAGGATCAAGATTTTCATCATCCGTAAAATGATTAATTGTTGGTGGAACGATACTGTTATTGATTGCTCCAATAGCCGAAATCGCTTCAATAATCCCTGCACCACCTAATAAGTGACCAGTCATAGATTTTGTTGAATTGATTTGAATATTATAAGCATGTTCTCCAAATAATTTTTGAATTGCTTTAGATTCTGCAATATCACCTAATGGTGTAGATGTTCCGTGCATATTGATATGATCCACGTCTTCTACGCTGATATTGGCATCTAATAAAGCCTCTCTCATCACATTTAATGCGCCTAATCCTTCGGGATGTGGAGCTGTAATATGGTGAGCATCTGCTGTCATTCCTGTTCCTACTAATTCTGCATAAATGGTAGCTCCACGCGCAATAGCATGTTCGTACTCTTCTAACACAATACATCCAGCTCCTTCTCCCATTACAAAACCGTCACGGTCTTTGTCGAAAGGTCTTGAAGCAGTTTGTGGATCATCATTTCGTGTAGATAACGCATGTAATGCATTGAAACCTCCAATACTTGATGCTGTAATCGCAGCTTCTGAACCTCCTGTTACAATTGCTTCTGCTTTTCCAAGTCTTAATAACATATAAGCGTCAATAATTGCATTTGTTGAAGAGGCACATGCCGAAACAGTTGTATAATTAGGTCCCATAAGACCAAATTCCATTGAAATATGACCAGGCGTGATATCTGCAATCATCTTAGGGATAAAGAAAGGATTGAAACGTGGTGTTCCATTTCCTGTTGCGTAATTCGAAACTTCTTCTTCAAACGTTTTAATTCCACCGATACCAGATCCCCATATAACGCCGATACGCTCTTTGTTTACATTTGTATCTTCTAAGATTCCACTGTGTTTTATTGCCTCTCTAGCTGCAATAATTCCCAATTGGGCACAACGGTCAATTTTTCTTGCCTCTTTACGATCAAAATGATCTTCGATATTGAAGTTCTTGATCTCACAAGCAAATTGTGTCTTAAAAAGAGTTGCGTCAAAAAGCGTAATAGGCGCAGCGCCACTTACACCATTCACTAATCCATTCCAGTATTCTTGGTATGTATTTCCGATTGGTGTTAGCGCGCCTAAACCTGTTACTACTACTCTTTTTAATTCCATAAAATAGGAACTATTACTTGTTTAAGTCTTCGATGTATGTTACAGCTTGACCTACAGTTGAAATTTTTTCTGCTTGATCGTCTGGAATTTGGATATCAAATTCTTTTTCGAATTCCATGATTAATTCTACTGTGTCTAATGAATCAGCTCCTAAATCGTTAGTGAAACTTGCTTCTAGCGTAACTTCGCTTTCGTCAACTCCTAATTTATCTACGATAATCGCTTTCACTCTTGATGTAATGTCAGACATAATTTTCTAATTTTAATTGTTGTAAACTAGTGCAAAAATATAAAACTTATATTAAATACAAGCTTTTTTTTATATGCACGCATAAGAACTTGGAAATATATGGTAAATAAACATGCACGAAAACGTTTAAGTGAATGACATAAGTCAAATTTTTCACGCTTCTTTTTATTGTAACTTTGTGCAAAGTTTTTACCTTTAATATTTTAAAAATACTATAAAAATCACAAAAATGAGCATAGAATTGGCATCTTACGGAATAAAAAATTCCAAAATTAACTATCAATTATCTCCTCAAGAGCTTACAGAGAAAATGATAGAATTAGGACAAGGAGAAATTACATCTTCTGGAGCAGTAAATATGTTAACCGGAGAATTTACAGGACGTTCTCCTAAAGATCGTTTTATTGTTAAAGACGAAATCACTGCAGAAAACGTTTGGTGGGATGGAAACATCAATATTCCTTTCGATTCTGATAAATTTGATGCTTTGTATGATAAAGTTGTTGAGCATTTAAGCAACCGCGAAATTTATGTACGTGATGCTTTTGCTTGTGCTGATGATTCTTACAAAACAAAGATTAGAGCAATTACAGAAACTCCTGCTGCTAATTTATTTATCTATAACATGTTTATTCGTCCAACGGAAGAAGAATTAAAAAACTTTGGTGATTCTGAATGGACAATTATCAATGCGCCAACTTTTGTTGCAGACGCTAATGAAGATGGTACAAGACAACACAATTTCTCTATCTTAAATTTTAAACGTAAAATCGTTTTAAACGGAGGAACTGGTTATACAGGAGAAATGAAAAAGGGTATTTTCTCTGCCTTAAACTTCATCATGCCAGTATTCAGAAATACTTTACCAATGCACTGTTCTGCAAACTCTGGTGAAAATGGAGATACAGCAATGTTCTTTGGTTTATCTGGAACAGGAAAAACAACTTTATCAGCAGACAAAAACAGACGTTTGATTGGTGATGACGAACACGGATGGACAGAAGACAATACGGTTTTCAATTTTGAAGGTGGTTGTTACGCAAAAGTTATCAACTTATCTCCAGAAGGTGAGCCAGAAATTTTTGCAGCAATCAAAGACGGAGCTTTATTAGAAAACTGTAAATTAATTCCAGGAACTAACGAGGTTGATTTTACAGATACATCTATCACAGAAAACACACGTGTTTCTTATCCAATTGATTATATCGAAAATATTGCAGTTCCTTCTGTAGGAAAGAATCCTAAAAATATTTTCTTCTTATCGTTTGATGCTTACGGAGTTTTCCCTCCAATTGCAAAATTAAACCCAGATCAAGCGGCTTACTTATTTATCTCAGGATATACATCTAAAGTTGCTGGTACAGAAGCTGGTGTTACAGAGCCTCAAACTACATTTTCTACATGTTTTGGTGCGCCATTCATGCCGTTACATCCAACTAAATATGCTGAAATGTTGAGCGATAAAGTTGAGAAAACTGGTGTAAATGTTTGGTTAATCAATACAGGTTGGAATGGTAAAAAAGAGCGTATGTCTTTAAAAGATACACGTGCAGTTATCAATGCAGCTTTAAACGGAGATTTGAACAATACAGAATTCAAAAAAGATCCTTATTTCGGATTTGAAGTTCCAGTTGCAATCGAAGGTGTTGCTTCAGAAAAATTAAGTCCAGCTACTTCTTTTGATTCTACAGCAGCATACGAAGCAAATGCGAAAGAATTAGCAGATAAATTCAAAGCGAACTTCAAAAAGTTCGAAGAGTTTGCAACTGCTGATTTATTAGCTGGTGGACCAACAATTTAAGATTAAAATTAAATCATATAAATTCTGGATTGCAATTGTAATCCAGAATTTTATTTTGGAGCAAACTTTAATGTTATAAACGGAGATAAAATCAACCCTAATTGACTCGTTTTTAAAGCGCTGAAATTAACTAAAGAAACCACTTTTTTCTTAAAGCCTTTTTTATCAACATCGCAATAAAAACCGTTTTCTATCGTACAGCTAAAATTATATTTTTTTGCCAATTGATGGTAATCAGACAATGGTAATATACGTTCCATCCAACTACCAAAATCGGGTTCACAACAATTATATTGATCAACATCAACCTGCATCACAGCTTGGTTTTGTCGGTAATATTCCAAAAAATCAATCAAGTCCACATAACGCAAACCACGAGATTTAGTTGCTAATAATTCTAATTCCTTTTCTGTTAATTCTGGACCTATTTTCTTTAGATATTCCTTTCTCTTTGGACAGTACTCTTCAATTTCATCTTTCTCCATTAATTTTCTTAATCTTTTCGCTTTAATGAAATTTTTAGGATTAGAAGCTGTTGTAAATAACATTTTTATTGAAGAATTAAGCTGACTGAAATAATTAAACATTTCATCCAAATCATGAATATGTTCTATTGTATCTGTCGAAATCAAATAATCTACTTTGATATTTCTATCCTTGATAAATTGTAACAATTCTTGATAAGATCCTTCAATATAATAATCGGGACCAAAACCTATTTTTTGACTTATTTTCTGAATTGTTGAAACAGAACTCGGATTAAAATCGCAATAAATCACTTTAAATCCTTTTTGTTTTAAATACAGACTTAAAAAACCATGACCACCACCAAAGTCAACAATGTATTCACCTTTAATAGGTGCAAAATTGATCAGTTTTTGCAAAGAATAATCAAACATTTGAAAGTAATAAAATAACGTAGGTTGCATATTTTCGATATAATCTATATTATATTCATTAATTCCTAAATCCTTAAAATTAATCTGATTTATTAATTTTACTACTGATTTTATTTCTTCTGAACAAAAAGTATTTTGATATTGTTGATAAGCATTCATATTACATTTTCAAATAAAATTCTTTTGTTAAATTAATGTAATCTTCGGTATATTGATGACGTTCGACTTCGATGATTAACTCGTTTTCAAGGCATTTCTTGTCATGAAAACTAAATTCTAATAAAACACGTTTGATTGCAGTAGTTGCATTTCCTTTTACATAGACTGTTTTTGATCGTTTTAAGTTGTTTTGCGAAGCAATTTTACAAAAAGCACCCATTTGATCGTAAGGTATAATAAAACTCGCTAATCCGTCTTTGTGTAGTAATTCAGCAGTTTTTTTGATTAATTCTTCAAAAGTCAATGTTTCTTGCTGCCGTGCTTGTTTACGCGCGTCAAAATCAACCGTATCATTCACCACAAAAAAAGGTGGATTACTGACAATCAAATCATATTTTTTATTGGTTGAATAATCTTGAAGCGATGAATTAAAAATGGTTAATCGATCTGAAAAAGGTGCATTCTCGTAATTTTCTTTTGCTTGTAAAAAAGCATCGTTATCAATTTCTATTGCATCAATCGTAACAAGAGGAAAACGTTGCGCTAACATCAACGAAATTAATCCAGTTCCTGTACCAATATCTAAAATAGTATTTCCACTTTTTAAAGTAGCCCATGCACCAAGTAAAACACCATCTGTGCCTACTTTCATTGCGGTTTTGTCTTGAAAAATTTCGAATTGTTTGAATCGAAAAGGTTTTCTATTCATTGCAAGGAATCAAAATGTAGAATGTTGTACCCACAGAAATTTCAGTTTCAAAACGAATTGTTCCATCATAATCGTCAATAATTTTTTTCACCATTGGCAAACCAATTCCCATTCCACTATTCTTTGTTGTAAACTTTGGAACAAAAATAGAATCTTGTGATTCGACAGGAATTCCATTCCCGTTATCTTGAATGGTTATATGCAAAAAACCATCCACTAAAAACACATCTACTTTAACTTTCGCAATACGAGATTTCGGAATAGATTGAAACGCATTCTTTGTAATATTGGTGATAATTCGATTCAAATATTGTTTATCAAAAGTCATCATGATGATGTTGGGAGAATAATTAAATTCGATAAACTCCAATGGAAAAACATATAGCGCATTTTTTATGACGTCTACCACATCAATTTTTGCATCTTTACGAGAAGGCATTTTAGCAAAATCTGAAAAAGCTTCAGCAATCGCAGAGATGGTATCAATTTGTTGCAATAAAATAGTAGTTGTTCGCATCGTCTTTTCTTCAAGATTTGGATCATTTACATCAAATTTTCGCATATAATTCTGTAGCATTAATCGCATTGGTGTTAATGGATTCTTGACTTCATGCGCAACTTGTTTCGCAAAATCTCGCCATGCTTCTTCACGTTCTTGCTTAGCTAATAAATCTGATTGTTCCCGCAATCGGTACAACATATCATTATAGGAGTCGACCAGAACTTTTATTTCATCGTTACCATCATAGCGAATAGGCATATTGTTCGCAATAACTTCTGTTTCACGAATACGATCTGCAAACGACCAAAGTTTATTCAATGTACGTTTAGTAACAAAATAGACCGCAAATGTTCCAAACAAAAGAATAACTCCAAAAGCCAATCCATAACTACCAATTAATGTAAACATGTCTTGTTGTAAAAAATCTTGGTTAGATTGATAAGGTAGACAGAGAACAGCAATATTTTCGTTGTAATAATTTTTGATATGACTATAAGACGAATAAACATTGTTATCGTAAGCCGTATCTTTATTGGTTACAATAAAATCATTTGATTTTTGTAGTTGGTCTAATATTTTCTGAGGTAAAACATCATAAGTCGTTGAAACTGGCTGTGTGGTTAAAATTTTATTACCACGCAAATCATAAATTACAATATCGGTTTTATTGATATCAGCAATGCGAAGAAAACCATCTTCTAAAATGTCATGAATATTATCTTTGCTTGCTATCCCAGGGTAATTATCCATTTCATAATCTATCGCAGATTCTACCGCTCTAACTTTTCGTTTGAGAATATCTTCGTGATATTGTTTAGTTTGTGCATTGAAATGATTGGCAGTAATCAGCAAGATAGCACCTGCTGTAAATAACAAAATCGTTACCATATAAATGATAATACGAACGGGTAGCGATAGGTTATTATTTTTTCTAATCATTTTATTTTTGGAATAATCTTTTGACGTATTTTCCTAAGATATCAAATTCTAAATTCATTGTATCGCCAACTTTCACTTGATTAAGGTTTGTAAACTCCCAAGTATATGGAATAATTGCAACCGAAAACTGCCCTACTTTACTGTCAACAACTGTTAAACTAATTCCGTTAAGACAAATCGAACCTTTTTCTACTGTAACATTTCCAGACGATGCTTCATCATATTCTACTGTAACAAAAAAGCTACCATTTTGGTTTTCTATCGAAACAATTTTTCCGGTTTGATCTACATGACCCTGCACAATGTGACCATCGATACGACCATTGAATTGCAAACATCGTTCTAAATTGATCAAATCACCTTCTTTTAAAGTGTTAAAATTTGTTTTTTGTAAGGTTTCCTCTATAGCAGTAACTTTATAAAGTCCATCTTTGAAATCAACAACCGTTAAACAGACTCCATTATGTGCAACACTTTGATCAATTTTTAATTCATCACAAAAATCAGCTTCAATCCATAAATGTAAATTAGATTGCTCTTTCTCTGCTTTTATAAGCTTTCCTACTCCTTCTACGATTCCTGTAAACATGATGTTATTTTTGGTGAAATTAATAATTAATTTAAACTTATAAAATGAAAAAGGGATGATTTTAAAACATCATCCCTTAAATATATTATCTCTGTAATAATTTTTACTCTACAGTAACAGATTTTGCCAAGTTACGAGGCTGATCTACATTCTTACCTAATTTAACAGCAATCCAGTACGATAATAATTGTAATGGAATAGCTGTTAAGATTGGAGAGAATTCTTCTGCAGTTTCTGGGATTACTACATAATCATCTGCCATAGCAGTTACTTGCTCATCACCATCATTAACAATTGCAATTACTTTAGCGCTACGAGATTTAATTTCTTGAATGTTAGAAACTACTTTCTCGTAATAACCTTTTTTCGTTGCAATAACAATAACAGGCATATTTTCGTCCAATAATGCAATTGGTCCGTGCTTCATTTCTGCCGCTGGATAACCCTCTGCGTGGATATATGAAATCTCTTTTAATTTTAATGCACCTTCTAAAGCTGATGGATAGTTGTATCCACGTCCTAAATAAATTGCATTTCTGTTATCTTTGTATTTATCAGCAATTTGATCAATTACACCTTCACAGTTGTCTAAAATTTGTTGAACTAATTCTGGGATACGTTCTAACTCGCGTGTTAATAAGTTGAATTTCTCTGTTGATAATTCACCATTTTGTTTACCTAATTTTAAAGCAATCAACGCTAAAATTGTTAACTGAGCTGTAAATGCTTTTGTTGATGCAACACCAATTTCTGGTCCTGCATGTGTATAAGCACCAGCATCTGTAATACGAGCAATAGAAGAACCTACAACATTGTTGATTCCAAAGATAAATGCACCATTTTCTTTTGCTAATTTAAGTGCTGCCAATGTATCTGCTGTTTCTCCAGATTGAGAAATTGCAATCACGACATCGTGTTTATTGATGATTGGATTGCGGTAACGGAACTCAGATGCATATTCTACTTCTACAGGAATACGAGCGAAATCTTCGATCATGTATTCTGCAACCAAACCTGCATGGTAAGAAGTTCCACAAGCAACAATGATGATACGTTTTGCATTCAAGAATTTTTCTTGATGATCCCAAATACCAGCCATTTTAATAATGCCTTCGTCTACTAATAAACGTCCACGCATTGTATCACGAATAGAACGAGGTTGTTCGTTGATTTCTTTTAACATGAAATGCTCGTAACCACCTTTTTCAATCGCTTCAATATTTAATTGTAACTCTTGAACATCTAAAGAAACTGCTTCATTGTTATGGATTGTACGTACATCTACTTCTTTGTCTAAAGTAATTGTTGCCATATCACCATCTTCTAAATAAACCGCATCTTTTGTAAACTCAATAAACGGAGAAGCATCAGAAGCTACAAAAAATTCGTTTTCTCCAATACCAATTGCCAATGGAGAACCTAAACGTCCTACAACAATTGTATTTGCTTCTTCTTTGTCTAAAACTGCAATCGCATATGCTCCAATCACTTCATTCAAAGCTAAACGAACTGCATCAGTTAAGTTTAAATTTTGTTCTTCTTGAAATAATTGAATAAAGTTTACTAAAACTTCTGTATCTGTATCACTATGAAAAACGTACCCTTTGTCTTTTAGTAATTGTTTGATTGATTCATAATTTTCGATAATTCCGTTATGAACCAATACCAAACGTCCATTATTAGACATATGAGGATGAGAGTTTACATCATTTGGAACACCATGTGTTGCCCAACGTGTATGCCCAATTCCTAAATGAGGTGTTTTATCTAAATTTGCTGATTTATCTTCTAAATCTGAAACTTTTCCTTTTGTTTTTACCAATTCAAAATCGGTACCAGTAGAAAGAACTAAACCTGCACTATCATATCCACGATATTCTAGTCTTTTTAGTCCATTAATAATAATTGGGTACGCTTCGCGATGTCCAATATATCCTACAATTCCACACATAATATTTTATAGTATTTTAGTTAAATTCGTTAAATATAATACGCCCTATTTTTGAGAGTAATATACCAATAATTTCAGCTTTTTATCCGCTACTTCCGAATTATTTCCATGTAAAACAATTCTGTATGGATTATAAGCTCTATCATTTTGATAAGGATTTGTACTATTAATCGTAGTTGCATCGCTAACAGATGTTATAAAATTACCTATTGTAATAAACATCGTTTGATCTTTAAACTCATTTCCTTTCTCTAACATGCTTTTTAGATGTTTCGTGATATCAATTGTATAATAATCCGTATCTCCTTTTACAATAGGATTAAAGTGAACTGATGTAGGGTATGAATTATAGAATTCTAAAACGTCTGCATACAATTCATTTATAACTTTATCATCTTTTTTGTAGTTATTCCAAGCTACTAAATAAGGCGGTTTTGGAAAACTAGTTGAACCATCAATATAGAATTTTAATTTTGCTCCAAGAATCACAATATTACTTTTTGTCATCTCAGATTTTAATTCATCTAATTGCGTTTGATTGAATTTTAATTTTGCATAATTTCCACTCATTCCGCTTAAATACAATCTCGCGTCACCATTCACTTCATCGGGTTTGATTGTAGAATAAGTAGAACCTACTGCATTATTCACAATTTGAGAAGCAATAATATTGGCATTATTTGCAGTACCAGAATTCCACTGATTTGTCATATCAAAAGCATAAGTAGCACTCAAACGTTCTTTATAATTTGTGTCTGAACTTGTTTTTGCTGTCGGATTTTTATATGAATAATACATCTTCAAGTCAATTTTATTTGGATTAAAATTGACAATAAATCCATTTGATTCTTCAACAGAAAACTCTAAACCTTTGATATTTTCACGAATAAATGTTGCGTAATCAGAAAGTAATCCTGTTTTTGCATTTTTAATAATTTTTTCGTCAAAATAATCTGGATCTAAAGAAACTTTGTAACCAGGAACAACCTCAGAAATATTAGAAGTTCCCGTTTTTTGTTTAACAACTTTTCCTGTTACTGTTTTTCCGATAGTAGCTTTTCCGATTACTCTCGAATTAACAGAAATTGGCGACTCAAGTCCACTTAGTGTTGAAAAATATTTTGTGTCTTTATATAAGACCGTATTAATGTCTTTAATTTTCAACGTCATTGTCAAATCCTTATTCCCATACAAAGAGTCTACTGCATACTTTGTTGTAATTTGAATTGTATCTGTATCATTTGGTTTCTCTCCTGGTTTAGAAAGATTGATCGTATCTTTAGAAATTGGATCTTTAGTTGTACTGTAATAAACTGGAATTACCAAATTCACAGAATCTACTTTAGGTTCTGTTCCAAAATCCTGATCACCAGCATTTGAAGACGAAGGTCTAATTTGTGTATAAAACTTAGAAGATGTAGAACCAAAAATTGGTTCGTTGTACACACCAAAAGCTCCATTTTGAAGTACAAATTTATCTGTACGAAGCGTATCAAAATTTGCATTAAAAGCAATAACATCTAAGGATTTTACATTTCCTTCTGCCTCACCTCCAATCACATTGTTATCTAATCCTAGTGTTTCATTCTCACACGAAACAATTGCTCCCATTCCAATCATCATTGCAACAGACACAGAAAGGACATTCAAAAATTTTTTCATTAATCTAAACAGATTTTAATTAGAGTTCATTACTTCCTCAAGATAAAAGTTATTGTAAACTTCTTTTGCTTGTTCTTTAGAACAATAGTCTAATAGAGGAATATTTTGTTGGTTGATATAGTTTTTCACATCTTCTGGAATCATCTCTTCTCCTTTCGCAACTGCATCTGCATATTGTAAAGAAGCTTGAATCATACCCAAATGTGTAGGTTTTTCTAAATATGTTTGTACATCAGCTTCTACTTTATCAAAAGCTAATTTTTTAACTAATTCGTTATCTAATTCTCCTTCAAATCCGTTGTCAAATAAAGAAACAACAACTTTCGCATCTTGAAAGAAAGGATCGTCAGAATAATATTTTTTTAGATACAATGGTACTAAACTAGACATCCAACCCATTACGTGAACAACATCTGGTTTCCAGTTTAATTTTTTTACTGTCTCTAAAACTCCTTTTGCGAAGAAAATAGAACGTTCGTCGTTATCAGAAAATAGTCCATTATGTTCTCCATAAACTTCTTTACGTTTGAAATATTCTTCGTTATCAATAAAATACACTTGTAGTCTTTCTCCTGGAACAGAAGCGACTTTAATGATTAATGGTTGATCCAAATCATTAATAATCATGTTCATACCTGAAAGTCGTATTACTTCGTGTAATTGGTGTCTTCTTTCGTTAATTGCTCCAAATCTTGGCATAAAGATTCTTACATCTGCACCACTACTTTGCATGATTTTTGGCAAATCTAATGCTTGTGAAGACATCGGATTTTCAGGAAAGTAAGGTACCATTTCTGTTGTTACATACAATATGCGCTTTCCTTCCATAATTTCTACTCTCTTTTCCTAATGAATAATAAGGCACAAATTTACAAAAAAATGTTGATATATTATTTGCTTATAGTAGCTTTGCGAGATATTAGTTTTTTTTTAACAAATCAGTGTTATGGTTATATTTAACGAAAAGGAAAAATTAACTCCCGCAATCGTCGAGTTAAAAAACCAAAACAAAACCATTGGCTTTATCCCTACAATGGGCGCTTTACACGAAGGTCACATGTCTTTGGTCAAAGCTTCTAAAGCTCAAAACGACTACACAATCGTCAGCATTTTTGTCAATCCGACACAATTTAATAATGCAGAAGATTTAGCAAAATATCCTCGAACTGAGGAAAATGATAAAGAATTGTTAATGAAAAATGGCTGTGATTTTGTCTATATGCCTACTGTTGAAGATTTATATGAAACAAATGAAGGTGCAAAACATTACGATTTTGGTACAATAGACCAAGTGATGGAAGGCACTTCTCGCCCTGGACATTTTGATGGAGTAGCTACAATTGTTTGCAAATTATTCAAAGCAGTTCAACCAACAAGAGCATATTTTGGAGAGAAAGATTTTCAGCAAATTCGTATCATTCAAGAAATGGTAAAACAAGAAAATTTAGATGTCGAAATTGTTCCAATGCCAATTCATAGAGCAGATTCTGGTTTAGCATTTAGTTCAAGAAATGCACGTTTATCAACGCAACAAACTTCGGATGCCCCTCAAATTTATTCAATTTTATCGCAAGCTGTAACGCTTAAAAAAGAAGGAAAAGATGTTCCTGAAGTAAAAGCTTTCGTCGAAAATGAATTCAAAAATTCACCCTTCGAATTAGAATATTTTGAAATAACAGATGAAGAAACCTTGTTGTCTATCGAACATTTTTCTGAGGCCTATAATATTCGTGGATTTGTCGTTGCCTATGCAGGTGATGTACGTTTAATCGATAATATTCAGTTTTAATTAAATATAATAAATTTCTCAAATCAATAGAAAAATATTGAAACAGGTTTTGAAATTTATAAGTTCAGTGTAACTTTGCAAGATTATGATGGTAGAAGTTTTTCACTCTAAGATACATAGAGTTAAGGTAACAGACGCAAAATTAAACTACATCGGAAGTATTACAATCGACGAAGATTTGATAGATGCTGCCAATATGGTTGTGGGTCAGAAAGTACAAATCGTGGTACAAGAGAATGGCGAACGATTTGAAACTTATATTATAAAAGGTAAACGTGGAAGTGGCGAAATCTGTCTGAATGGACCTGCAGCGCGTAAAGTACAAGTTGGTGACACAGTTATCATCATTACGTATGCGATGATGGAGTTTGAGGAAGCCAAAACATACGAACCAACAATTGTTTTCCCTAACGAGAACAATCGTTTAGATTAAGAAATTAATTTTCAACAATTTATATGAAGAGTAAGATCAAACAATCGCTCTTCTTAATCACTGCTTCATTGTTAGCCGTATTTTTTGTCGTGGTAACAGTGAAGCAAATTGATTTCGAACGAGTTGCAAAAGTTTTAAAACAAACCAATTATTTTTGGATTTTTGCATCTATGGCAATCAGTATTCTCACATATTGGATACGCGCCGCTCGTTGGGATCTTCTTCTAAAGCCAATGGGCTACAACACACAAACCTCATCTGGTTTTTGGGCTATTGCATTTGCATATTTTATGAATTTGACCATTCCTCGAAGTGGTGAAGTGGCTCGTGCAACAAGTTTCTATAAAATGGAAAAAGTGCCGTTTGAGAAATCTTTCGGAACAGTAGTTTTAGAGCGTGTAATTGACGTTTTATTTTTGGGATTATTTTTCGGTTTAACACTTATTTTCAATTATGAAACATTCATCAAATTTGTAGAATTAGGAAACAAAGAAAAAGTACATCAACCAACAGCTGAACCTTCTTTCTTAAAATACTACATCACAATTGGAGTTCTTGTTTTAGGAATTGGATTAATCGCTATTTTCTGGAAAAAAATTAGTCAATTAAAGTTTTTTGAAAAAATCAAAACCTTTCTATTTGGACTTTGGGAAGGTATAAAATCAATCTCGAAATTAGAAAAAAGAGGCTTATTCATTTTTTATTCTTTCGCACTTTGGATTTGTTATTTCCTAATGACTTTCCTTGTTTTCTTTGCTTTTCCAGACACCAAAAATTTTAGTATACTAGAAGGTTTATTTCTATTGATTGCGGGATCTTTAGGAATGATTTTGCCTGTTTCAGGCGGTTTGGCTTATCCATATATTATGTCGATTGCATTTTCGGCCGTTTATTTAGCAAAAGGCGGAGATCAGCACGAAGGACGAGCAATTGGCGATTATTTTGGGTTAATTCTTTATATAGCTCAAGTTGTATCGATGATTAGTTTTGGATTGATTGCTATTTACAAAATCGCACGAATTCGACGAGATTCTACACAATAATCTCATACCTCCAAAACTACGATTCCAAAGCTTTACCATTTTATTGATTTCCCAAGGATTTATTTTATAACTTATTTTCATAACAAAAAAGAAAATAAGATTGACAAACAATACAAAAAGTAATTCCATAGCTAATAAGTTTCATTAAATATACATTTTATTTCTTTATCATTTCCAAATATTTAGGCGCTTGTTCTTCTAAAATTTCTGTAATCTTATCGTATTTATTTTCTTTTACGAGTTTCTCTAATTCAAAATTCGCATAGCAATAACGCACATAATCAGTGACTTTATTTTCGGGAATATTCAATGTTTCGATGAAATAATTTGAGGTGAAATAATTCTCTAAATCCTTGATTTTATCTACCTTTTTGAAATATTCGTTTTGTTTTTTATCTTTTTTCTTTTGTCCAGAAATAGTTGCTATCCAATTCGACGGATCCAACAATCCATTATTATTAATTGTAGAAGTCATGTTAGGATTTATCTTTCGGAAACGCAAATTTGGATTAAAACCCAAGTTCAAATTATCATACAATTCATCTACTTTTCCGTGTTCTAACTTGATGTTATTCTTAAAATTTCTGTCCAACGTATTAATTCGCGCTTCAGCAAGTTCAATCGTTTCAATATTCAAATGAATCGTCAGCATTCCTTTTACTAAAATATCCGATGTAATTTTGATTTTTCGTTCGATATAAAAATCATGTGTAATCACCAATTCATCTCCCACAGAAGCTTTAATTGAAAACATTCCGCTCGCATTTGTAAACGTTTTCGCATTCGTCGATTCGTTTGTCACCAAAATATTGTCTACCGCATCTTGCCCAGCAACACCATCATCAATCACTACTTTTCCAGTAATCAAGGTTGTTTGCGCAAATGTAAAAACGCTCAACAAATTCAATAATATAATGTAATTTATTCTACTCATTTTTCTTCATTTTTGCTAAATAAATCGGCGCTTGTTCTTCAATTATAAAAAGAATTTCATCAAAATTATTATCTCGCAACAATTTCGGAAAATCAAAATTTGAATAACAATAATCTAAAAACTCGTTTATTTTTCCTTCTGGAATTTTCAAATCATTCACAAAATAATATGTCGTAAAAAATTTATGCAACGCCGATAATTGATCTTCTTTCACAACTTTTATTGGACCTGGATTTTTCATTCGTTTTTTTGGGTTTTTGAACAAATCAAATACCCCTTTTAGATTAACTCCTCCAACCTGTTTAATCGTTCTATTGACTCTTTCTTCATCATGTTTAAGATTCAGTTCCGCTTTAAATTCTAGAGAAGTAAAACCCGCTTCATCATTCAATTTTTCTTGAAATGATTTTTCTTTTCCCAAATTTTTGAGCGAATTTTTATCTAATTTCGAGATATTCGCTTCTTTCAATTCTATCACTTCAATATTAACATGAATCGTCACAAAACCTTTCGTAATCATAGTTTCCGAAACTTTCAATTTTCTTTCTTCGATTCCCGTATGTTTTATTAACAATTCATCATTCAAATTCACATTTATCGAAAATAAGCCAACATTATTTGCTTTGGTTCTAACTTTAGTCGTTAAATTTTCAATCGAAGTTCCTTCCAAATCAATAACTTCTTCTGCATCATCCACAATAATTTTTCCTGTGATTAAAGTGCTTTGTGCTTGAAGGCAACTTGATGAAATGATTAATAAAAAGAATAAAAATTTACTCATGTTCGATTGTTTTTTGGTTGATAGTAGAAAGATAATTTGGTGCTTGTTCTTTTAAAATTTGCTTTATTCTATTGAAATTTTTCTTACGAATTAACTTGTCAAAATTATTTGAATAATAACATGTTCCAATAAAATCTATAATTTGATCCCTCGAAAGTTTCAACTCTTTGATAAAGAAAGTTTCACCAATAACACTTTTCAAATCAATAATTTTCTCATAAGTAGAAATCCTTTTTTTATCTAAAATTCCTTTTCCATTTGGCGTTTTAAATAATTTTACGATTTCTAATAAATTGCCTGCATATGGATTATCTTTTCGATGAAATGTCGCCCAATTATGTCTCTCAACAACAGTTTTTTGAAACTCCTTATCATTAACACCAGTCGCATCAACAATTTCTTTAGAAGCAGATTTATTTTTTCCTAATTTGTTAAGCTTGTCTATATTTAATTTCGAGATATTCGCTTCTTTCAACTCAATTACTTCAATATTTACATGAATCGTCACAAAACCTTTCGCAATAATGCTTTCCGAAACTTTCAATCTTCTTTCTTCGATTCCCGTATGCTTGATTAACAATTCATCATTCAAATTCACATTTATCGAAAATAAGCCAACATTATTCGCTTTTGTTTTGGTTTTTGTCGTTAAATTTTCAATCGAAGTTCCTTCCAAATCAATAACTTCTTCTGCATCATCCACAATAATTTTTCCTGTAATTAAAGTGCTTTGTGCTTGAAGATAACTTGATGAAATGATTAATAAAAAGAATAAAATTTTACTCATTTTCGATTGGTTTTTGGTTGATAATAGAAAGATAATTTGGCGCTTGTTCTTCGAAAATCAAACTAATTTGATCATAATTATTTGCTTTTAAAAGTGGTTCTAACTTAAACTCAACAAAGCAATAATGAATAAAATCAAGAATATTTCCTTTTGGAATTTTCAAATCATGCTCAAAATAATATTCGGTGAAATAATCTTTGAGCTGAATGATTTTATCATATTTATCAAGGTTTTTCTTTTTCAGAAAATGTTTATACGTCTGCACTTCTTTGTCCGAATATTGCTCTATCAAACCCATCACATTTTCATAACGAATGGGAACTCTTAATTTTCGAAGATATTCCGAAGCAAAATAGGCTTTCACCATATCATTTTTAAACTCTTCATTAATACCTAAACTTTTATTGATTTTTTCGCTTTGCGTTTCTTCTTTGCTAATATTTTCTTTCCAATTCTTTTTAAGCGGTTTTATTTTCGTTTCGGATAATTCTATCACTTCAACATTTAGATGAACGTCTATAAAACCCTTTCTAATCATTGATTCAGAAATCTTAAGCTGACGTTCTTCAATTCCAATTTGTTTGAAAAGTAAAACATCGTTTGGCTGAACTCGAATCGAAAAAAGACCTTTTTCATTTGATTTTGTTCGTGCATTTGACGTTAAATTTTCGATTACAAAATCATCAAGATTAACGATTTCATCCGCATTATCTACCATAATTTTCCCCGAAATTAAAGTCGATTGTGCATTGGCAGAAATACAAAAAATATAAAAAAAGCTAAGAAGTAAAGTTCTTTTCATTGGCATTTTAAAACATGATTAAAAATAATCGAGAAAATGATTGAAAATCAATATTTAACTCAACTTTATCTAAAGTTGATAATTTGTTAAAAAAGTAAATTATTATTAACGTTTTTTAGTTGTTGTATTAAAATTTTTCACACTTATAACTCCATATCTTGTCGCGATAAAACATTATTTTTGTCTAAATTTGAAACTATGGCTAAAACAAAAACTACATATTTCTGCCAAAACTGTGGCACGCAAACCGCGCAATGGATGGGACAATGCAAAAGTTGTGGCGAATGGAATACCATTGTTGAAGAAATTGTAGACAAAGGCGACGAAAAAAAATCGTGGAAAGATAAATCGGACAAAAAAGAAAAAACTTTTGCCCTGAATATTCGCGAAATAAATCCATTAGGAGAAATAAGAATTTCAACGAAAAACCAAGAATTAGATAGGGTTTTAGGAGGCGGAATTGTTCCTGGATCAGTGATTTTGGTTGGTGGAGAACCTGGTGTTGGAAAATCGACATTGATGTTGCAAGTTGCCTTAAAGTTAGATACGATTAAAATCTTATATGTATCTGGAGAAGAATCTGTTTCGCAAGTAAAACTTCGTGCCGAACGAATCGGAATTGAATCGGATCAATGTTTTATTTTACCCGAAACTAATACGCAAAAAATATTTGCGCATGCCAAAGAAATTCAACCTCAACTGATTGTTGTCGATTCTGTACAAACGCTTCAAACCACTTATGTAGAATCATCTCCAGGAAGTATTTCGCAAATTCGAGAAACAACTTTTGAGCTGATTCAATACGCAAAAGAAACCAACACACCGATTATTTTAATTGGTCATATTACGAAAGAAGGTGTAATTGCTGGACCAAAAATTTTGGAACATATGGTAGATGTTGTGTTGCAATTTGAAGGCGATCGCAACCATATTTACCGAATTTTACGTGCAAACAAAAACCGTTTTGGCTCGACTGCAGAAATCGGAATTTATGAAATGCAAGGAGCTGGTTTGCGTGAAGTCACAAATCCGTCAGAAGTATTAATTACCAAAAAAGATGAATTACTAAGCGGAAATGCAATTGCAGCAACTTTGGAAGGTGTTCGCCCGATGTTGATTGAAATTCAAGCTTTAGTTTCTACTGCTGTTTATGGAACTCCACAACGTACTGCTACTGGTTTTGATGCCAAACGATTGAATATGTTGTTGGCAGTTTTAGAAAAACGTGCTGGGTTCAGACTGAATATGAAAGATGTTTTCTTGAATATTACAGGCGGAATTCGAGTGGATGATCCTGCAATTGATTTAGCTGTTATTGCGGCAATTCTTTCGTCAAGCGAAGATTCTGCTGTTCCTGATAATTGTTGTTTTGCTGGAGAGGTTGGGTTGAGTGGAGAAATAAGAGCTGTAAATCGTGTTGAACAACGCATTACCGAAGCTGAAAAATTAGGTTTTGATGCAATTTTTGTTTCAAAATACAATAAAATAAAAGATACAGATTTTGGAATTCGAATCGTTAGAATATCTAAAGTTGAAGATTTATATCGAATGTTATTTCAATAGAATATTAAATATTTTATAAACACTTGATTTATACATTATTTTTTCTATTTTTATTCGAAACTAAAAACACTCTAATTATGGATTATTCTAACCAATCTACTCAAGATTTTAATCAACCACAACAATCTTCTTTTGAAGAAATTAAACCAAAACCAGAAAACAACCTTGTTTTAGCAATCATTGGTACTGTTTTAGGGCTTTGTTCTCCTTGTTGCATCGGTACTATTGTGGGTATTATTGCAATTGTTTTTGCAAATCAAGTGAATACAAAACACAATATTGGCGATTATACAGGTGCTGAACAAGCAGCTAAGAATTCTAAATTATTAGCTTATGTTGCAATTGGTTTAGGCGTAATTGGTGTTATTATAAATGTTGTGATGTTAATTACAGGAGGTATGGATGCTTATATGGAGCAATATAAAAGTATTTTAGAAAGCTCTAACGGAAATTAATCATATGATAAAACGGATTTTGGTTTATGGATTAGCTACGCTTTTGCCTATTTTGGTAATCGTCTATTTTTATAGTTATTACAGCAACCAAAGTCCGTTTTCTATCAAATGTATATTTCATGAAATAACAGGATTATGGTGTCCTGGCTGCGGCGGTCAACGTGCTTTTTCCTTGCTAGTTCACGGACATTTTTTACAATCGTTACGCTACAATCTTATTTTACCATTTGCACTTTACATTTGTATACAATTGTATTATGCTATTGTTGGAAATATTTTTTTAGGCAAACCAATGTCAGGCAAATTACATCTTCCCGCAAGTTTTGCGCGAAATTTCTTAATCTTCCTTTTGATTTATTCTATTTTAAGAAATATTCCTCTTTCACCTTTTATATATTTGGCTCCAGAAAGTTAGAAATATGGGATTAGATAATGTTGAATTAATCATGGAATTTGAAAATCATTTCAAAATTCATTTTAAAGATGAAGATATTCAAAAAGTAAGTCGAGTTGGGGAAATTTCAAACCTAATTTGTCAAATGATTGATGTTACTTCCGAAAACAAAGAAGAATTTAATTCACTTTACATAACGTTTCAAAATTACTTTGGACATCATATTCAACTAACGGATAAAATATCTAATTACTTACAAGTAAATAACTTCCAAAAGTTAAGTGATTTTTTAAATCTAAAAATTAAAAATTTCACGAATCTATTAAAATATGTTTTCTTAGATTATCATTTTATAAAATGGGAAAATCTTACTGTTGAAGAATTTATCAATGCAATATTAATTACAAATTGTAAACATCTTTTTGATAATAATTTACCTAAAAATCGATATCAAGTTTATTTAATTGTAGGAAGTATTATTTTGGACAGAATAGGCTGTCCTGTTTATGATATACAACCATATGCAAGTATTACAAAAGATTTGCGAATTGATTAAATAAAAAAATCAGAGAACTATTCCTCTGATTTCTTATTTGTTGTTCGTGGATTTTGACGCTCCTCGCCTTCTTTCAATTCTCCTCGACGTATTCTATTTTTGTCCGAATCTTTGTTATCATTTGGTAAAGAAACTGGTTGATTTGTCTCTCCTAAAACCCATGTTTCGGTCGCATCCCACATCGCTCTAATTTTGATTGGCTCTGGATACAAATAAATTGGTTCGGGTTGTTTACCTGATAAATAATCGCCTGTATCCCATTTTCCATTTTCGTTTTCATCAACCAATAAACGGAACAAATATTCTCCTGGCTCAATAAAATTGAACTCAAAATAGTTTTTATTTGCTGGATTATAAATTTCTTCAATTACTGTAAAATCTTTATCAGTCTTTAAAAACTGTAGGATAAATGGTTTGCTTGGAGTATTTTGTAGTGTTAATTTCAAATGTCCAAAATCGCCTCTCGTTCCCATTTTTATTGGATAAGCAAGCGTATCATTCTTCTCTCCTAACACATCTGTCAACGCATTTGGATAAATATTAACTTCAAATTTTTCGTCTAAATTTTTCTCAAAAGCAAAATTCAAGTTCTGAGCATTCACTGTATCAATCGAAACTTTGAATGGAATTGAAACTGTATCTTTAAACACATAAATTTTAGATAAATCCAATGATTTTATTGGTGCATTTGCCTGAATTTTAAATGGTTTATTTGGTGGTAATTTTTGATCATTTAATGCTTTAAATTCTAATTTTCGTTCTGTATTCGATTTTGAATATAATGCACTTACTTCATCAATTTGATCTTTATGTTGAACCTTGAAATTCAATTTTGCACTTCTTCCTACAATTGTATCCACCTTTGGATTGAACCAAAAATTAATCGAATCTTGTTTTGGAAACTTCTGAATATAAGCTGTTTTAAATTCTTTTCCAACCGGAGTTATCGTTACATCATCCGTTGCTCCTGTCGTTTTAAAAACAATTAAACCTTCTTGTTTAAAACTCGCTTCAGGTTTACGATAATCTGGTTTTTGATTGAATAAATTCAAGTTGATTTGTTGATTTGCATTCAGCTCAATTGGTTCGTTATGAAAAGCCAAACGCTCTTTCCCATAATCGTACATCACATTTTCTACCATATCCTCAAAAGCAATTAATTTATATTTGCCCGAAGCCAAATAATTTAATTGATATTCTCCTTTATCATTGGCTCTCGCAATGTAATATGGTTTCTTTTGCAGAATGATACTGTCTTTGTAAGCACTGTCTACTTTATATAGCCCAACCAATATCTTCTCTGGTAACTTGAAATCATAAGACGCATTTACTCGACCTGTCACCTTCAACGAATCAATAAAACTACCTGTCGAAAAAACATATTGAAAGTTTGACAACTTATTATTTTCGTTAAAATCTTGAATCGCATCACCAAAATTGAAACTATACGTCGTGTTTGGTAACAATGGTTCTTGAAATTTAATCGAAATATATTTCTTCGCTAAAGCTTGCGGCGTCACAATTGGGGGAATCTGAAACGATGGCGAAACAACCACATTTTTGCTGTATTCTTTCAGAAGAACGTATTCATCAAAGTTGATTGTAGCCTCTTGCAAATTAAGATCTACATTCGTAGCCAATGTATCTGGATCAGCTTTTAGGAAAACTGGCGGAGTTTCATCTTTAGGTCCTCCCGTTGGTGAACCTTGTCTTGCACAAGAAATAACCGTCAAAATGGTTAACATCAAAAGCGAAAAACGTGTCGTCTTATTCATGGGCGCAAGTTAAGAAAAAGCTTGTTATTAAGCACAAGCAATGGTAATTACACTTATCTTAAAATTTTCTGAAAGATTAAACTTTTTTATTGCCGATGCAATTGTTGCACCAGTTGTTAAGACATCATCAATCAAAATATAATGTCCAGGTTTAAGATTTGGATTGATTTCAAACGCATCTTTCAAGTTATCCAATCGGTGTTTTTTGTCTTCATTTACTTGAGATGAATTGTATTTAGTTCGGATTAATCCATCCGAAAAATAATTTATCTGGTTGATTTCTGCCAACGTTCGTGCAAAATTTTCTACTTGATTGTAGCCTCTTGTTTTCAATCGTTTTGAATGCAATGGAATCGGAATAATTCCGTCATAATGACTCAAATCAAACTTAATCATCTGCGCTAAATCAATTCCAATTTCTGGGCGATTTCTATATTTCATTTCATGTAAAATAGCTTGCGTGGTGTTATGATGTTTAAATTCTAACAAAGAAAAAGCGTTTTCAACTTCGCAAAAATTTCTCAATTTATCATAAGCTCGATTATTTTGATCGAAATTAAAATGTGTGAAAACGAGTTTTGTTGAACACGAAACACACAGAAATTGCGAAGGTTGAATGACGTCTTGGCAATCCAAACAACGCATCGGAAAAAATAAATCAACCAAAGAATTTACGATTGTTTTGATTTCCATTACCTTTGCAAATTAAAGTTTAGTACTAAATTTAATGAAAATCATTCGACTTACAAAAGCTTTTACGTTCGAAACTGCACATGCATTGCATGGTTATGACGGAAAGTGTAAAAATATACATGGGCATTCGTACAAATTATTTGTAACTGTGAAAGGAACACCTTCTGAAGACACAACCGATGTGAAACTTGGAATGGTGATGGATTTTGGGGATTTGAAAAAAATTGTGAACAAAGAAATTGTTGATCTTTTTGATCACGCTATTTTATTGAACGAAAATTCACCTCACAAAATATTAGGTGAAAAATTATTAGCAGAAGGACACAATGTTGTTTTTACAGATTATCAACCGTCTGCTGAAAATATGATTTTGTGGATTGTGGATAAAATCAAGCCTCTTTTACCAACGAATATCGATTTGGTTGCTTTGAAATTACACGAAACTGAAAATTCTTATGCAGAATGGTTAGCGGAGGACAACCAATAAACATTCAGTTAGAAGCTGGTAAAAAAGCCTATTTTTCTTCGGATCATCATTTTGGTGCTCCGAATGAAAAAGATAGTTTGGTGCGCGAAAAATTGTTTGTAAAATGGCTTGACGAAATAAAAGACGATTGTGGTGTTTTGTTTTTGATTGGCGATTTATTCGATTTTTGGTTCGAATATAAACACGTTGTTCCGAAAGGATTTGTGCGTATTTTAGGAAAATTAGCCGAAATTTCTGATCGTGGAATTCCTATTTATTTCTTTGTCGGAAACCATGATTTATGGATGAAAGATTATTTGGAAGAACAAATCAATGCGATTGTTTTTCGAGATAAACAGGATTTTATCATCAATGGAAAAGAATTTTTTATTGTTCATGGCGATGGAAAAGGTCCTGGAGATAAAGGTTATAAACGCATGAAAAAGGTCTTTACGAACAAAGTTTGTCAATTTCTTTTTTATCTACTTCACCCGGATTTGGCAATGTGGTTAGGAATTACAGTTTCTCGAAAAAATAAAATGATTTCGGGTGATGAAGATGTTAATTTTTTGGGCGTTGACAACGAATGGTTAATCATGTATAGCCGCAAACAATTGCATCGAAAATACTACGATTATCTAATTTATGGACATCGACATTTACCAATGGAAATTGCTATAGGCAAAGCGCGTCATATCAATCTTGGTGATTGGATTAACTACTTTACTTATGGTATTTTTGATGGAAAAGAATTCGAATTAAAAACTTACCTCCGTAATCAAGGAGAAGAATCTCGGGATTCTATCATAAAAATTATAGATTAGCAAGCAAATCATAAAAACCCAAAGAAATGCCTCTTTTAGCCATTCTATTTTGGGTTTGCTTTCGCTAAAATATCTTGTTAACATCAACATTATGCTAAAACCTAAGAAGGCAAGATAAGCGTCATTATTTCCTCCGTAAAGAATATACGTAATCAGCATTGTTCCAAACATAAAATGCATCAACAAAAAGATTCGTTTCTTTTGCGCTGTCAATTTATTCACATTCTTGAAATGATTGATAATTGAATAAATTAGAATAATTGCAATTGGAACTAAAAACAATTGTTTCCATTCGAAATGAACCATTGTAAACATTAATTGTTCTTTATAAAAATCGAACATAAAGTAATAATCGAGCAGAAAACTAACTTGAGCAACGATTAATATTGGAAGAATAAATCCTAGAAAACCTAGAATAGGAATTTTTGGTTCTACAACTCTTAAAGTCAAGAAATAAGTAAAAACTACAATTCCTAAGAAAATAAGTGGCGGACTTAATAGTATTGCAAAACTCATAAAAACGCCTATATCAAAAGCGTTATATGTATCATTTTTTTCGGACTCAAAATAGAGTAATTGCACTGTTACATAGGTCACAAGCAACAAACTTCCAGCAATTCTATAATCTGATAAACCTGCAATAAAAGGCATTATCCACAAAATATAAGTAAAAGTTGGATAGGATGAAGTCGAAATTAAATCATTTGTATTGTCGATATAACCCACAAAAGCAATCGTCAAAATCGTCAGGACTATGCCTAATTTTTCTAAATTACTCAGATCAATACTGTTAAAATTAGTAACTCCAAGTAACGTAAACAGCACAATGATAAAAATCTGTATAAAAAAATTCCTTTTGTCAAGTAGATTAACCAACATTTTATTAACTTTGATGCAAATTAAGCAATAAACTAGAATATGGGAGTTATAACTGATTTATTTTTTGCGATTGGTGATATTTTCAAATGGACTTTTGAAAATTTATTATCTCCAATTGGTGTTATCTTTGGATGGTTATTTACATTCATCGGATGCGCATTGATGGGATGGTGGTTATATAAAATCGCTAGCTTTGGAACCGAAAATGAAAAGAAATACGAAAGATAATTTATCTTATATTGTATAAAAATATATTTTCGAATTAATTCGAAAAACCTCTTATAAATTTTATAAGAGGTTTTTTTTTGTGAATTATATTGCGTTCTCATCTCCTTTGAAAATCAAAACAACTGTTTGATAAATAATCTGTAAATCTAAAAGAAGTGACCAATTACGTACGTAAAAAATATCTGTTCGTATACGGTCTTCCATATCTTTATCACAATCTATAGCTCCACGATAACCTTTTACTTGTGCTAAACCTGTAATACCTGGTTTGACATAATTTCTAAGATTATATTTTCTTATAATTTCACTGTAATGTATATCTTGTGATATCATGTGTGGCCGTGGACCTACAATAGACATATCTCCGTTCAGTACATTAAAAAATTGCGGCAATTCATCTAAACTTGCTTTACGAAGAAACTTTCCAATTTTTGTAATTCTATTATCGTTAACTACTGTAGCTTTAATGGAATTTGTTCCATCATTACGCATTGTTCTAAATTTATAACAATCAAAGTCTACTCCATTGATTCCTCTTCTTTTTTGTTTAAACAAAATAGGACCTTTCGAATCTAACCTAATTAAAATTGCAATTATCGGAAACAACCAACTCATTATAAAAATTAAAACAAAACAAGAAATGATAACATCAAATAATGATTTGATTAATCTATTTTCCGTTTTTTCTAAAGGAAATTTTTTAAATCTAAAAATTGGTAAAGTATCAATGTATACAACATCTAAACTTACTAATTCCGTGTTCAACGAATAAGGTATATAACTCACTTTTACATGATGATCTTCGCAAAAGTTAACAATACTTTGCTCCTGTAATGATATAGGTAATCCTAATTGAGATATAAATATTTCTTTAACTTTATTTGATAATAAAACTGTTTCTAGTGAATCATTATCAATAATATTATTTGTTTTGATAATTCTATAGCCATAATGTTTTCTATTCTCTATAATCGATTTAAAACGTGGTGTATTACTATTCTCTCCCAAAACAATAACATTCTTTACGTCATTGCCCTTTTGAAAATTATAGCGACTAACCAAAAATACAAGTAATCGTGTAAAGATTAGATAAGCAAATAAAATGAAAACAAAATAAACAATTAACTGATTCGCTAATAGTTCCTCTTTTTTTATTCCAGAAATTGTAAAAATAATCAAACAAAAGAAAAATGTTTGCAACACTATTTTTCGAAGAATTTCTCTAAGAAAAATGACTCTTTTTATAGAATAAAGTTTTACATAATCTGAAATAACAAACCAAGCGAATAATAATAGTAAAATTGCTTTGTAATGAGCGTCGAGTAATTCAGAAAAATAAGGAAGTCTAGCTAACTTAGTATGATAAAAATATTGATATTGATTACAAATAAAAAAAAGTAAACCAAAAAAAATAATCAATGCATCTAAAATATAAAATCCTATTTTTATTGAAAAATTAAATTTATTAAGATTACCCATTATAAAATTTACGTTATACTTTTTTTATTTTTGATTCTACGAAATCTCTCATTTTTTTCTCGAAAACTTCATGAGAAAAACTTAATGCATGATTCCTTATTAAAGTCTGATCAAATTGAAGTTCTTCGAACTCATTTATTGCAAAATTTAAACTTTCTTCAGTTTGTTCATCAAAAAAAACACCTGTTTGTTTATCTATTACAGTTTCCACAACACCTCCTTTCGCAAAAGCAATAACTGGTGTACCACAAGCTTGCGCTTCTAATGGAGCTATTCCAAACCCCTCTATACCAACTTGTATAAAAGCTTTTGCCTTACAGATATATTCGCCTACTAACTTCGACTCTAAAAAACCAAAAAAATGGATATTATCTGAGGTCGATAGCCTTACTAGGTCATCTAACTTTTCTCCATCTCCAATAACTATTAACTTCTTTTTGTTTTGATTAAATGCTTTTATAACAACATCAAATCTTTTTATTGAAGCCATTCTACCTACAATAACGTAATAATCTGACTTATGTTTTACAAGTTCAAAATTTTCGAAATTAACGGGTGGATAAATTACAATAGACTCTCTATTATATGTTTTTTTTACCCATTGTTGAACAAACTTAGAGTTAGAAATTATATAATCAGGTTTCTGAGCTTGTTTAATATCAATTTTTCTAAGAATTAATAATAATGGATAGAATAGATATTTACTTTTACCAAAGTATAGGTCTATTTCGTCCCAGATATAATTTGAATTTCTCGCCTGAAAATAACTTATATGAATTTGGTCTTTTCGAGATTTTGTAACGCCTTTCGCTATAGAATGAGAAGAAGAAATAAAATAATCAACTTCTGGAGAAACTTTCATTCGGTTTATTACCCAAAAGAAAATGAAGTAAAGAAATCTAAATTTATTTTTTAAAATTCTAAGAAAAGTATCGTGAACCTGTATGTTTTTTTGAGGAAAAATTTCCAAAAACTCCTCCTTTTTCATAATATTAGTCAAAGTATACACTTCGTCAAAAAGAAAAATTTGATTAAGCTTTGCGATTACTCTTTCTGCACCTCCGTATTTATCAAGCCAATCAATAATTATAGCTTTTTTCATTTATTATTTTTTAAAGGTTGAAATACTACTAAACAATGAATAAAATAATCCGCTAAAAACAATTCCATCAAATCGAATTAAAAAATCATCCGTTAAATTCGAAATAAAGAACAACGTTCCAAAACAAATAAATAGTGATTTGAAATCGAGTAAATCTAAGCTTTTATAAAACGGAAAAAATATATAAATACAACAAACTATGAAGCCTATAACACCAAATTTTATTGAGAAATCTAAGAATTGATTGTGAACTGGAAATTCGTATTTAGCTAAGAAATGTTGATTTGTCTTTTTATAATAATCAAAAAGTTCTTTTTTACCCATCTCAGCTCCTGTTCCAAAAGGTAAATTTTCTTTTGCGACTTCTACAGATGCTTTCCAAATAGAGACTCTTGTCACCAAAGCATTAAACACTACAATTTCTGGATTTTTAATTTCATCAAGCTTTCCAACTTTATCCATATGTATAAAAGTAACCGAGGAGTATTTCTCGTACATATAGGGATTAAGTTTAACAAAACCTCCTATTATTGCGGCTGTTATCATTAATCCTAAGAATAAACCAATCATTGTTTTCTTTAGTGAATACAAAGAAATAAGTTCTCTAATCAAAATAACAATTACACAAAGAATAACAGCTAATAACGTAATACGAGTATTTACAATTAGCACCAAAGAAAATGAAAGGAAAAATAGAATGATATTAAAAAATATTTTAGAAAATTGTTTATTTACAATTGATTGAATCAAAAAATAAAAATGAACTACACTCAAAAATCCAACCTGTAAATTAAGTAATGGTGCATGCGAGCCTAATGAAATTGCAAATTGATAACCAATTTCTATCAAATCAATTCCATTAATATATTTCGTTATTTTCTCAGGAAAAATTAAAACAAATCTTACTAAAAACCCTAATAATATAACGAGAAACCAGATCCTATATTGATTTAGAATAAAATTGATATTCAAGTTTTTATTCGTTAAAACAAAAATTGGAAAAATAATTAATGTCAATAATTTTTCTACAGATTTGAATCCTCCTGAAATTGTATCATTATTGAAAAAAAACAGTAAACTAATTAATAACGGAGAACTTATGATTAGAATATCTTTAAAATGTTTTTTTTCAATAATGATAAACTTATAATGAAGTAAATTAAACACTAAAAAAAGTATAATAATAGGTGTACAAATACTCCTAAAAACAATTGTACATGCAATTAGTATGATCAATAACTGATTAATTTGATTATACTTTTTTAGAGAAACTATCATAGTAGAAAACGTAATAAAACAATGGTAAAATTCCAATTTTGTGTCTAACTGCTGAACCTAAATCTGGCTCAAAAACACTTTGGATTGCTAGATAAGAAAACAGAAAATAAAATATCCATAATATTCTATTATTCTTTATCGGATCTTTTATGGCCCACGAAAAACGAACTATAAAAATTATTGTAAATAAAATCTGCCAAATAATAAATAGAAAAATTCGAGGTGATAATAAATGCTTATATTCTACAATTGGGAAATTAACTGATAAAAAACTATAAAAAGTATTCACTAACTCTGCTAATAATCCTGTAGGTTCTAATGGAGGAATTATCATAGAGTTTGCATCTTCAGAGCCTTGTCTAACTTCATTTACAGAATTTCTTGCTAAATCAGAAAAAAATTCTCCCTTTGCTAAATAATGTAACGCTGAAAATAGAATTATTACTAATACACTTATTATTATTATTCCGAATGTCCTGTTTGTATACTTTATTTTCGAAATAAAGTATAATAAAATAGATATAACAGGTATTAATGCAAAATAAGACCTGAAGAATATTCCAAATATTATTAATATTAAAAAAGAATATAAAAGTGATAAATCAAACCCTATTTTTTTAGATTGAAATAAGAAAACAATTTGTGAAATAAATAGAAATGTAATAAACTCTTTTGAAGGCATTGAGATAAAAATTCCTATCATCAAAAAAGCTAAGTAAACAATTATATTTTTTATAGTAAGGATATGAAAATCCTTTGGTACACCTATTTTGAATAAAATAATATAATAAAAAAACAACTGAAAAACACCTACTACATTAAAAGGTAATTTACCTAACTGAGTATATTTATAAAAAGACATTGTAAGCGGATAACTTCCTTTGAAACCTGCTTCATTATAATAATCAAAAACAATTGTATTAGCATCTATAAAGAACTTCTGTGGCAATACTTTCTCTCCTATCAATGCGATAAGAATTGACAATAAAAAAAGAAGTATAAATGTTAACTTATTTTTTTGTAGAGTAACTCTCATTTCAATTGATATAAATTTTTATTTTATCCTTTTGGTAAATATATATAACAGCACATAAGTTCCAAAAAAGAATTGTTAAAACATACGTTATAGACGCTCCTATTATTCCAAATTTAGGAATCAAAATTAAATTCAAGGAAAGATTAATTAGCAAAGCAATCAATAGAAAACTACGAAAAACTTTTGGTCTTCCTGTCATATTCAAGTAAGCAGCCGAACTTCCTAAACTTGAAATTAAAATTTGTCCAATAACAAGAATTAATAAAGCTGTTTTCGCTGCAATATATTCTGCTCCAAATATTGGTAAAATGTAATCAGAAAATAAAATAATTATTAAGCCTATTGTTACACTTAACAGAAAAATAAATCGACTCGAATGTCTTAAAACCTTCTTTAACTCGTCTAACTCATTCTTCAAATAAAGTTCAGCTATCTGTGGCGAAAGATTAACATTGATGCTTAAAATTACCATACTCAAAATTGCCATTATTTTTATTCCCAAAGCGTATAAAGCCACATCTGAACTCGAAAAATAGTTTCTCAAAATAATAATATCAATTGTAGAAAATAAATAAACTGCAAAGCTACTTATTCCCATTGGCAAAGAATAATCTATTATTTCGCGATAAGTTATTGATGAATAATTATGTTTTGATTTCGGAATTTTACTCAAAAGGACTAATACAAAAACTGAAGTAATAAGACCTAGAATTACAAAACCTAAAATATAATAAAAGACAATACTTTCCTCTTTTTCACTTCCATATAAAATGATTGCGCCAAAGATAACAGGAAAGAACTTGAATGTATTTCGAAATAATTCAGACCAAACAATTTGGTCAAGAGCTCTCAAAACCTCCGTATTAAAAAGAGTCCAAACATTAAAAAATAAAAACAATATACTATAAGATGTTATTTTATATGAGTTTTCCGAACCAAAAAAAGAATTAATAAAAGTTGAATCAAAAAAAATAAAAAAAATAAGTCCTATTATTAAACAAAAAAGAAAACTTAGAATTGATATTTTATAATACAATTTTTTTAGTTCATAAAATCTTTCTTCGCTTTTCAATCTTCCTGCGAAATATAAAATAGAGATATCTGTGCCGAACAAACAAATACTTCCTGATACGAGTAAAAACATACGAGTAAACTCGTAATCGCCCACCACAGAAGAATCAAAATTTCGATTAAAAAAAATAGTAAAACCAAATAACGTCAATACACCAATTCCTCTTAAAAAAAGTGTGATTAAACCTTGTTTAATTTCCTTGTTTTTGATAATATTTTTGCTCTTTTCAAGCATTTGTAATTTTTGTCTTTTGGTATAGATTATTGTACTTCGCATACAAATATTTGATATAAGACAAAAACAAGTAGAAACCAATCAAAAAAAGTGGTAAAATAACTACCATTTTTTCATATATCTTTTGGTGTATTTTATTGTTAAAAGATGTATTAACAGGATAAATAGTAGATTTATACTCAATTAACTTAGTATTAATATCAACTAATTTTTTCATATAATAATCTTTCATCTCAATTACATTAGATAATTGATCATAACTATTAATATTCAAATCTTTACCAACAACAGAAACACTTCCATTTCCTAAATTTTCTAGAATCTTATTAATTTGTTCAATACTCTTTTCTGCTTGTTGTTTAGCATTAGTTTGATTTTTAATTGCGAAAGCAGACCTTTGTTTATAATATGGTTTAGAATTAATAGTATTTAATAAAAAATCAATGATTTTTTGAGAATTCACCGATGAATTTGTTTTCAACGTGATTAAATGATATTTATAATTCTTTTTAAACTCTTCATTTTTCAAAATTTTAGATAAATCTTGTCCATTTGATGTTAATACTTTAAAAATTTCCAAATTATCCTTATCTGTAAGAATACTATTTATATTTTCTATAGATTCTATTCTTAAATCTACAACATCATTCAAAAAGTCATATTTAGATTTGTTCGAATTTAAGTTCGATTTAAAATTTTCTACTTCTGCATAAAGTAAATCAACACTTTCAAAATTAGGAACAACAACAACTTCTGTTTTAAAATTATTTTTTGATTTTTTATCAAAATAAACCCCAAGAGATATACCTAAAATGAACAAGATAATTACTATTATTTTGTTTCGAATAATAAAGTTGATTAATCGTAGGATTAAAAAACCTATTGATAGAAAAAAACCTTTAATTTTCTTCGCTAAAAAAACCAAATCAATTTCTTGATTATTATTTTCTTGTTGAGTTTCCATAAAATAAATAAGTGTTGTTGTTATAACATTAAAGTTTAGAACGCATTTATTTAACTTTTCTTATATCTCTATCTTCATTTAATTTTTTACTTCATTCAACTAATTTATTCCGTAAATTTGTTCTCATATTTTAATCTAAATTATTTGAACTATGTTCCTCGAAAATACCTTTAATCATAACAAAAAAAGTGGATGGATAGAAGTCATCTGTGGCTCAATGTTTTCTGGTAAAACCGAAGAACTTATACGCCGTCTAAAACGTGCCGAATTTGCCAAACAACGTGTCGAAATCTTCAAACCTACGATAGATACGCGTTATGCGGACCGCGAAGTCGTTTCACACAATCAAAATTCTATTACATCAACGCCAGTTGAGTATTCTTCAGCAATTTTATTATTGGCTGATGATTGCGATGTGGTAGGGATTGATGAAGCACAATTTTTTGATGAAGGAATTGTAGACGTAGCCAATCAATTGGCAAACGAAGGCAAACGCGTTATTGTTGCTGGTTTGGATATGGATTTCAAAGGTCGTCCTTTTGGTCCAATGCCCAATTTAATGGCGACTGCCGAGTATGTAACAAAAGTGCATGCAATCTGCGTTCGTACAGGAAATTTAGCCAATTATTCGCACCGAAAAATTGACAGTGATCGTCTTGTAGAACTTGGCGAAGTACTAGAATATGAACCATTAAGCCGAGTTGCTTTCTGGGAAGAACATAACAAACATAAAGTTGAAAACTTATAATCTAAATCAAATTGCAAGTATCATCAACGGTACTTTGATTGGAAATGGAGACGAAATCATCAATCAAATTTTCTTTGATTCGCGCATGATTGTCAATCCAATTCACGGAATTTTCTTTGCTTTTCACGGAAACCAAAAAGACGGACATTTGTTTTTGCAAGATGCTTATCAAAGAGGAATTCGAAATTTTGTCGTAGAAAAAGCGTTGACAAATTTGCCTCATGCAAATTTTATCGAGGTTGAAAATCCGCTACTTGCTTTGCAAAATTGGGCAAAAATTCATCGCAAACAATTTCATTTTCCTGTGATCGGAATTACCGGTTCCAATGGAAAAACGATTGTCAAAGAGTGGTTGAATCAATTGTTATGGAAAAAATTCTCGATTGTTCGTAGTCCAAAAAGTTACAATTCTCAATTTGGAGCAGCACTTTCTGTTTTGCAAATGGAAGAGAAAAACGATTTGGGTATTTTCGAAGCTGGAATTTCGATGCCAAATGAAATGCAAAATCTCGAAGAAATTATTCAACCAACAATAGGTGTGTTGACAAAAATCGGAGAAGCGCATTTAGAGAATTTTAAAAATCAAGATGAATTGATTCAGGAAAAACTGAAACTATTTTCTCATGTTGATAAATTAGTTTTCAATATCGAAAACGAAAAAGTTCATCAAGCTATTCTTGAAAACGCTCATTTAGCAAAAACAGATAAATATACTTACGGTTACTCCAATTCTGCCACTGTACAGATCAAGCAAATACAAAGTAATCAGACTAATACGCAAATTTCTATTTTACATAATCAACAAGAATTCACCTATTCGATTCCTTTTATCGATGATGCTTCGATTAAAAATAGTTTAATTTGCTTAACGACTTTAATTAGTTTAAATATTGATTATAAACAACTTAAAAACGAATTTAGTCAACTTCTACCAATCGAAATGCGTTTGGAAATTAAAGAAGCGATTAATCATTCAATTTTAATTAATGATACCTTCAATTCTGATCTAAATTCATTAAAAATTGGACTAAATGTGCTAAATCAACAACCGCGCGACAAAAAATCGTTGGTGTTGACGGATATTTTACAAAGTAACTTATCTGACCACGATTTATATCAACAAGCAGCCGATTTAGTCAACCTTTATCATTTTGATGAGATAGTGTTGATCGGAGAAAAAATTTCTCAGTTCAAACATTTATTTGAATCCTATGTTCGTTCATTCAACTCGACTGAAGAATTCTTAGAGCAGTTCAAACATCAACATGTCGACAACGAAGCTATTTTATTAAAAGGTGCTCGTCCGTTCAAATTAGAAAAAATTTCGAATGAATTAGAAACACGTTCCAACGATTCTGTTCTTGAAATTAATTTGCAACACCTGATCGAAAATATAAATGTGTACCGCTCATTGCTAAAATCTACCACAAAATTGATGTGCATGGTGAAAGCGAATAGTTATGGAACAGGAAGTTTTGAGGTAGCAAATACCTTACAAAATAACGGTGTCGATTTCTTAGGCGTGGCGATTGCAGATGAAGGAAAAGAATTGCGCGAGGCTGGAATTACCATTCCAATTATCGTCATGAACCCGGAACAAAGTAGTTACTCTACGGTTATCGATTATCAATTGGAACCAGAGATCTATAGTTTACGTGTTTTGAAATTATTCATTCAGAAACTACAAGAAAAACAAATTTCTTCACCTTATCCAATTCACCTAAAAATGGAAACAGGTATGAATCGTCTTGGTTTTCACGAAGATGATTTCGAAGAATTAATTGCAATTCTAAAAGATAATTCACATGTTTATGTTCGCTCAATTTTCACGCATTTAGCAACTGCCGATATGCCAGAGCAGGAAGATTATGCGAAATATCAATTAGAACGTTTTGATAATAGTTATTCAGTAATTACAACTGCTTTAAACATAAAACCAATCAAACATGCATTAAATTCTCCTGGAATTGTAGCGTATGGAGAACATCAATATGACATGGTTCGTTTAGGAATCGGAATGTATGGCTACTCTGAATATACCGATTTTATGGAGAAATATTTGAAACCTGTTGTGCGTTTCAAAACGGTAATTTCTCAGATTTCAGAGATTGAAAAAGGCGAAACTGTAAGCTATGGTCGTCGTTTTACAGCGGAGCGTCATACCAAAATTGCAACCTTGCCTGTTGGTTATGCAGACGGAATTCGTCGTTCACTTGGTTACGGAAAAGGAAAAGTAGGTATCAACGGGCATTTGGCTACAATTACCGGAACCATTTGTATGGATATGATGATGGTTGATGTTACCGATATTCCATGTAAAGAAGGTGACGAAGTGACTATTTTTGGAAACTCGCCAACTTTAGCTAACGTTACCGAATGGTTAGGAACAATTCCTTATGAAGTCTTAACTTCGGTTTCCCAACGTATAAAACGCGTTTATTACAAAGAATAATTTATTGAAAAGAGTTACTGAATAGTAGCTCTTTTTTTGTAATTTTAAAAAAAATAAATGGATAAAATAATTAGATTAATTGAAGAGTATAATAATTCTGACGATTCTCTGAACAATGAATTCGAATTAGAAATAACATCTGAACAGATTCTTTTTTATTTAAATGATTTTATCTTAAATGAGGATGATTATCCAACAGAAATTTATGATTCATATCCACTTTCTGTTTCACAAATAGAAAAACTAAAGCCTTTTCTAAAACTAAATAAAGCTTTTTCTCCCAACTTTTCGAAGTTTTCATATTATTTAAGTTGTTATGAAAATAATGTAGAATAGTTAAACAATTCTACAACTTAGATTCAAAATTGCTATCTTTATTCCTCAATTTAGATCAATTTATGCGCAGTCTTTTTGCTTTCATTTTCATTATTTCAACCATGACCTTTGCACAAGAAACAAAGAATGATTCAACGCGTCTAAAAGTGGGTGTTGTATTGAGTGGTGGTGGCGCAAAAGGCTATGCACATGTTGGCGCTTTGAAGAAGATTGAAGAAGCGGGAATCAAAATTGATTACATCGGAGGAACAAGTATGGGCGCGATTATCGGTGGATTATATGCCGCTGGATATACACCTGACGAACTCGAGAAAATCATGCATCAATTGGATATTTCTTCATTGATTACGCAAAATAAAGATCGTGCAGAGATTCCTTTTTTCGAGAAAGCATACAAAGAAAAATACATCTTAGAATTACCTTTTGATAAGTTCAAATTAACGATTCCAAATGCCATTTCAAAAGGTCAAGGTCCGCTTGATTTATTGACCTATTTATTGCGTCCAGTTCATGATATTGATGATTTCAATAAACTTCCAACGCCTTTTGTTTGTATTGGAACTGATCTCGAAACTGGAGAAGAAAAAGTCTTTCGTTCAGGATTTTTACCTCGCGTTATTTTGGCTTCGGGCGCTTATCCAACCATGTTAGATCCTGTCACAATTGATGGTAAAATATATGTTGATGGCGGTGTTGTCAACAATTTCCCCGTGAAAGAAGTGAAAGATATGGGTGCTGATATTATTATCGGTGTAGAATTGGGTGATGGTTTACAAAAACGTGATGATCTAAATTCTGCTATTGATATTTTGAGTCAAATTATGACGATGAGTATCGTTAAAAAAACAGATGAACAGAAAAAACTAGTCGATTTATTGATTAAACCGGAGCTAAAAGAATATACAGTTACAAGTTTTGATGAAGTAGATTCTATTTATAATCGCGGACTTGTTGCTTCAGAAAAAGTGTATGATCAACTTAAAGAAATTGCAAAAAAACAGCATGCTTCGAACAGAACTCGAAACGAAATCAAACTTGATGATTATGTTTTGGTCAAAGAAATCGAGGTTGAAGGATTGAAAAATTTCAACACAAATTATATCGAAGGTAAGCTAAGAATTCGTACTCCTGAAATTATAAAATATGATGATTTAAAAGCTGGAATTTCGAAACTATATGCTTCTGGAAACTTCAATAATATCACGTATAAAATCTCAGAAATTAACGATGAAGAAAATTTATTAACGTTAAAAGTTCAAGAAAATAAGACCAAACAATCTATCCGATTTGGATTACATTACGATGATTTATTTAAAACAGGATTACTTTTAAACTTCACTTCAAAGAATTTATTTGTCAAAAACTCGGTGCTTTCTGCTGATGTTGTGGTTGGTGATTATGCGCGATATAACATCAATTTTTTCATTGATAATGGATATCTTCCAAGTATCGGCTTCAACTCTTTTTCACATTATTTTGATAAAGAAATTGATCTAAGAAACTTCTTTGGCCAGGATAATATCTACAAAAAAGTAAATTATAACTTTAGAGAATACATCAATCAAATCTACATTCAATCGACTATCAAAGAAAAATTTGCTATTGGCGTTGGATTAGATCATCAATACACAAAAGTTTTCACGAATAATTTTATTGCTTCTAATGAGGAATTTCCAGCAAAATCCGAAGGTTATTATTGGAAAGCGTATGGATATATCAAAGCAGATAATCGAAATAATGCAAATTTTGCGCGTAGTGGTTTAAAATTTGATGGAAGTTTCAAGTATTTATTTGATTCTAATGTAACTGGGTTTGAAAATAACTATTTGTTAGAATCAAGTTTAGAGGCAAATTTTCCGTTAAATAATTTCCTAAGTTACAGATTTACTGCTAACTTTGGAACCTTTTTCAACGATAATGTAACAATGCCTCAGAAGTTTTATATCGGAGGTTATGTTGAACAAGATTTTTTCAATTACACTAAGTTTTATGGGCTTCCCTTTGGCTCTGCAATTGGCGACAATCAATTGCTTTTTGGCTCTCATATTCAAGCTCGAATTTTGAAAAATCATTACACAAGTCTATTTATGAATATAGCAAATATCACAGATAGATTTGAGCAATTGAGTTTAACAGATTACAAATATCTTGGGTACGGCATTACCTATGGCTACGATAGTCCATTAGGTCCTTTAAATTTTATTTGGAGTTATTCGCCTTACACAAAAAAAGGATTATTTAATTTAAGTTTAGGTTACTGGTTTTAGAACAATGATAGAATTATTTTACGAAACAGATTTTGAGCTAAAAGATGCTCAAACTTGGATAGATTGGATCGTAGAGAGTATGAAGAATGAAAGGAAAACAATAGAAGATTTAAACTATATTTTCTGTGATGATGAATACTTACTTCAAATTAATCGACAATATTTAGAACACGATTATTACACAGATGTTATTGGTTTCGATAATTCTATTGAAGATAAATTGATGGGTGATATTTTTATTAGCGTCGAACGAATCAAAGATAATGCTGAGCAAAATAATGTTTCTTTTGAAAACGAATTAGCTCGCGTTGTTATCCATGGGATATTACATTTTGCTGGTTATATGGACAAAGAACCAGATGACAAAGAATTAATGACTGCTAAAGAAAATCAATATTTAGAAACGTTTAGTAGCTATCTAAATCAATAATGTTCCACGTGGAACATTTATTATTTTAACAAGAAAAATAAGTTTACAAATCAAATGATATTTCAATCAGAATATGATGTAATTGTAGTTGGTGGTGGTCACGCAGGTGCAGAAGCAACAGCGGCAGCAGCCAATTTAGGAGCAAAAACGCTTCTTGTTACAATGAACTTACAAACAATCGGACAAATGTCTTGTAATCCTGCTATGGGTGGAATTGCGAAAGGGCAAATTGTTCGCGAGATTGACGCTTTAGGCGGATACTCAGGTATTATTACCGACAAAACTGCGATTCAATTCAAAATGTTGAATCAATCAAAAGGTCCAGCGATGTGGTCGCCACGTGCGCAATCAGACCGTATGCGTTTTGCAGAAGAATGGCGTTTATCTTTAGAGAGAACAGAGAATGTTGACTTCTTTCAAGATATGGTAAAAAATTTAATCATCGAAAATGGTAAAGTTTGCGGAGTAATTACAGCCATGGGAATGAAAATTCGTTCTAAGTCTGTTGTACTTACAAATGGTACTTTTTTGAATGGTTTAATTCATATTGGAGAAAAACAATTTGGAGGTGGACGCATGGGAGAATCTGCTGCTTTCGGAATTACGGAACAATTAGTTGATTTAGGTTTCGAAGCTGGACGAATGAAAACAGGAACTCCTCCACGTGTAGATGGTCGTTCTATCGATTATACGAAAATGGTTGAGCAACCAGGTGATGAAAATCCTTCAAAATTCTCATATACAAATACACAAAAAATAACGAAACAACGTTCTTGTTGGATTACTTATACCAATCAAGAAGTTCATGATTTATTGCGTGAAGGCTTTGATCGTTCTCCAATGTTTAACGGAACAATTAAATCGACAGGACCAAGATATTGTCCATCTATCGAAGATAAAATTAATCGTTTTGCAGACAAAGATCGTCATCAGATTTTTGCTGAACCGGAAGGTTGGCACACGATGGAATTCTACATAAATGGATTCTCAACATCTTTGCCAGATGATATTCAAGCAAGAGCTTTACGTTCTGTTCCTGGTTTTGAAAATGCAAAAATTTTACGTCCAGGTTACGCCATCGAATACGATTATTTTCCACCAACACAGTTAAAACATACGCTAGAAACTAAGTTAATTGATAACTTATATTGCGCTGGTCAAATTAACGGAACAACAGGTTATGAAGAAGCTGCTTCTCAAGGTTTGATGGCGGGTATAAATGCTGTGTTAAAAATTCAAGGAAAAGATCCATTTATCTTAAATCGTAACGAAGCTTATATAGGAGTTTTAATCGACGATTTGATTACAAAAGGTACAGAAGAACCTTATCGTATGTTTACGTCTCGTGCAGAATATCGTATCTTATTGAGACAAGATAATGCGGATGAACGTTTGACAAGAAAAAGTTTTGAACTTGGTTTAGCTTCAGAAGATCGTTTGAGAAGAATGGAAGAAAAATTTGACAAAGCTGAAAAACTTGTTAATTATTTCGAAGAAAATTCCATCAAGCCACAAGAAATAAATGATGTAATTGAAGAGCGCGAAGGAACACCTTTGAAACAACCAAACAAAATGATTTCGGTTATTTCTCGTCCTGAGTTAAAACTTTCTGATTTTACGAAATTAGATCGTGTAAAAGAATTTATTGAAACAAATGAATACGATCAAGAAGAATTAGAACAAACAGAAATTCAGATCAAATACAAAGGTTATATTAAGAAAGAACAACAGAATGCAGATAAATTGCATCGTTTGGAAAATCTAAAAATTCCGGCTGACATCGATTATCATGTCTTTGGTTCGATGTCGATAGAAGCTCGTCAAAAATTAACAAAAATAAAACCTGCAACGGTAGCACAAGCATCAAGAATTAGTGGTGTATCACCAGCAGATATTAGTGTATTATTAATTTACATGGGAAGATAATATGGAAAATGTTCCACGTGAAACATCTCAAGAAAATCCTTCAAAAGAAGGATTTTCTGGTATTAAGAAATTAGATTTAAAAGATTATTTTTTAACAAAAGAAAAGTTCGAAATTTACGAAGATTCAGAAACTGAAGTTTTGTATACTCTCCCCCAACCTATCGAAAATTTGGGAAAGTATTACGAAAGTAAAAATTACATTTCCCATACCGATGGAAAGAAATCTATTTTCGAACGTTTTTATCAAATGGCAAAATCAATCAATCTAAATAATAAATTAGAATTGATTAATAAAATTGGCAATGGTAAAAAGATTCTAGATTATGGTTGCGGCGTTGGAGATTTTTTAGAGCATCTACAAAAAAATGGTTACGATGTTTTGGGAATGGAGCCAAATGATTCGGCAAGACGAATTGCTCAATCAAAAGTAGGAATCGAAAAAGTTACTTCTACAGAATTAGAACAGAATACAGAAAAGTATGATGTGATTACCTTGTGGCATGTTTTAGAACACATTCCTAATCTTAAAGAAATAATTACAGAACTAAAGAAACATTTAACAAAAAGTGGTATCTTAGTAATAGCTGTTCCAAACCACCAATCGTATGATGCTAAATATTATGGTGAACATTGGGCAGCTTATGATGTACCTCGTCATTTATGGCATTTCACAGAAACCAGCATGCGAAAGTTATTTAGCAACTTTGGTATGAAAATTGAATCTATCCACCCGATGAAATTAGATTCATTTTATGTGAGTCTACTATCTGAAAAATATAAAGGTAATAAGTTAGGTTTTATCAATGCACTTAGAATTGGTTTGAAGTCTAATACTCAAGCTAAAAAAACAGGTCAATATTCTTCTTTAATCTATATTATTAAAGCTGAAAATTAAAATAAGCGTTTTTAAAGAATGATTATCTAATCAGATGTATTAGAAGTCGTTTTTTTTCTAAAACTTTATTAAATCTAATTTATAGAAGCCGTTTTTTAAGATTAATAATAGATAAAATAAATAGCTATGAAAAAAAGTATTTTATTATTTGGGATATGCGCTTCAGCATTTTTAACTTCTTGTGCATCTACAACCGTTGCAAAACAAGAAATACAAACAGGTAAAGAAGTGAGAGGTGCATGGACTTTGACAAATGTAGACTACCAAGGTTTAACAACAAACGAGGTACAAGGTAATGTAAAAGTTACTGATGCAGTTGCGAAAGTTTTTGACACAGCAAACCCAGAATGTTATGAAGGTTCTACATGGAACTTAGTTCAAAACAACAAAAAAGGAACATATACATTTAATAACGCTGGCGGAGATTGCCCTTCAGGAACAACAAATATTATTTGGGATTTACAACAAGATGGTTCTACAACTTACTTTATCTTCAAAGATGTTACAGGAATCAAAGCGAAACAAAATACAGCAGGATATAAAATGCGTGTAGATTATGTTGATGCAAATTCGATGAAATTGGTACAAGATATCAATGCAAATGGAAAAATTGCACAAGTGATTTATAACTTCGTACGTTAATCAACAATTTAAAAAACTTAGAAATTATGAAAAAAATAAATACTAAAATAGCTGCAATTGTATTAGGAGGATCATTTATTATGTCTTCTTGTACAGCTGTACAAAATGCAAACAATACACAAAAAGGTGCTGGTATTGGTGCTGTTGCTGGTGGTGTTATTGGAGGAATCTTAGGTAATAATATCGGTAAAGGTGGTAACACTGCTTTAGGTGCTGTAATTGGAGCTGCTGTAGGTGGAGCTGCTGGTGGTGTTATTGGTAACAATATGGATAAACAAGCGCAAAAAATTGAGCAAGTTTTACCAGGTGCAGAAGTCGTAAGAACTGAAGAAGGGATTAACTTAATTTTAGATGAAAACTCTAAAGTTACTTTTGATTATAACAAAGCTTCTTTAACTGCTGTTGCTAAATCTAACTTAGATAAATTAGTAGAAGTTTTCAACGAATATCCTGATACAGATTTATTAATTGTTGGCCATACTGATAACGTAGGTTCTCAAAATTATAACTTACCATTATCTCAAAAACGCGCACAGTCTGTAAAAGATTATTTAGTTTCTAAAGGTATTGCTTCTTCTCGTTTAACATCGAAAGGAAAAGGTTTAGAGGAACCAATTGCTGATAATACAACTGCAGAAGGACGTGCTCAAAACCGTCGTGTAGAGATTGCAATTACTGCAAACGCAAAAATGAAAGCGGACGCTGCTAAAGAAGCAAACGGACAATAATTCATTTCAATATAAAACAAGAAAAGCGTTCAGATTTTGAACGCTTTTTTTATGTTTAATACGTTTACGATTATTTAAAATTAACCACAAACCATTTATTATTAATCTTTTCTAAAGTCACTTGATATGTCTTAGAAGATTGGTCTTTTAAATTTGCATTCACTTCAACTAATGCAACTTTTTCGTCTGCATCTAACACTTTTGCATCATTAATTGTTGCTTGCTCTAAATTCTTAATTGATTCATCAGAAGAAAATTTTTGGAAAGTATTCCATTCACCACTTCTTGTCAACGCAAAAGCACCAGAATAATTTTTCTTTGATAAATTTGTCATAAAACGATTCGAAAGAGATTTTACCATTCCAGCTTCTTTACTTACATGTGCAGGCGTACTTTCAACCAAAAGAGAATCTACAACCTCAGCAGCACCAACTAAATTCAACGGAACTTTTACCGCTTTACGATTCGTTAAATATCGTTCAGAATTCGGAATTCGAACCAAAATATCTAATCGATCACTCTTAATTTTAGAAGCATCTAATGACGAATATTTAATATTAATTGTATTTTTTCTGTACAAATCATCCATAGAATTTGGATCAATTGTAGAACGAAATGTGTACACAATACTACCTGAATTAAACACTTCTATCGTTGCCGTTACAGCTTTATCCAACTGAATTTCCTCTCCTTGCGCATTGTAGAAAAAAGGAGAAATTGAGATTCCACTATCATCTTGTTTTAAACTAAAATCGAAACGTTGTACATTAGAAGTCGGTTCAGCAGGCGTTTCTACAGTTTCAATTGCACCTGATTTTGGAATTCCATTCACCAAAGGAACTTGATTTCTATTCCATGTAAATTTATTTTGTAACGCGACTTTTTCAGCAATATCAAAAACCTCATCTACTGTTTTTCCATCTAACAACGTACGCACAATTCCCCAACGCGATTCATTATCCATTGATTGACTTGTGTTATACTCGAAAATAATCTGTAAAGCTTCCTTAAATTTATCTTGTTGCATAACAGGCAAAGCCTTCGAAATTTTGTCTACCGTTTCACTAAAAGTTTGCGCAGATGTAGAATCAATTTCAATGTTATCATTTTTACAACTGATAATCATTAAAGCGAAAGAAGCAATGATGAATAAACGTTTCATATAGTATAGATTAATACGTTTTGAGTTAAAGTTTTATAAGCAGTAAATATACTAAATACTTGTGTTGATAATGGTATTTTTTTAACAAAAAAAAAGCAAATTCCATTTCTGAAATCTGCTCTATATATAAAACAACTAAAACTTGAAAAAAATTCTAAATATCCATAGGAACTTCGATTAACATCAAGCGAGAATCTTTTGCTACATTAAACGAAAACTCGTTTGTATCTTTAATCTCGATGACATCTCTTCGTCCTAATTTGTTTCCATCAAATTCAACTTCTCCTTCCACAACCATAAAGAAAACACCATTTCCTTCTTTTTGTACTTTGTATGTTTCTTGTTTATCTTCTGTATAATTTCCTAAAAAAATCCATGCATCTTGATGAATCCAAACTCCTTGATCATCTGCATTTGGAGAAAGAACTTGATATAATTCATTTTCTTTTGCTACTTCACGAACAGAAATTTGTTGATAACGAGGCTCAACATTCATTTTATTTGGAATAATCCAAATCTGAAAAAAATGTCCTTCTTGGTTTTCATAAGCATTCATTTCACTATGAAAAACTCCCGTACCAGCGCTCATTACTTGTACATCCCCAGACTCAATTACAGAACCAGTTCCCATTGAATCTTCGTGAGAAATTCCTCCTTTTGTAGGAATTGTAATAATCTCCATATTATCATGAGGATGTTTTCCAAATCCCATTCCTCCGGTAATTATATCATCATTTACGACACGCAAAGCTCCAAAATGAATACGAGCTGGATCGTAATAATTTGCAAAACTGTAAGAATGTTTAGAGTCTAACCACCCATGATTTCCTCCACCTCTTGATTCTGATTTAAATATTTGGTAATTCATAGTAATTTATTTTTATACAAATTTAGGGTGCAAAAAAAACTTATCTATTGACATGTGATAAGTTATCAATTAACACACCTAGAAGATGAATAAAACTTTTTTTAAATTATTAACAAAATGTTAAAAATAATTTATATTTTAGCATTCAGTTAACACATGAGACATATATATGCTATCAATTTCAGGCGAATCAACATTTAATGTTATACTTTGGATTCTACTCCAAATCGTTCTTGTTATTATAGTAGCAGTTATTTTGTATAAAGTTTACAAAAAACTTACAAAATGAAAAAAGGTTCCGAAGTTTCGGAACCTTTTTAGTTTATATCAATTAATCATTACTGATTATTCTTCCAATCAATTATTTTATCACGAATAAACTCTGCTAATTTCACTTTACTTTGATGCGTCCAACCTGCAATATGTGGCGCCAAAACAACATTATCCGCTTGGATTAAATACTGAAATTCTTCTGGTAAATCAGATGCAACTAATTTCTCAAAACTCGATTTTTCAAATTCTAAAACATCTAAAGCTACTCCTAAAATTTTTCCTGTTTTCATTGCTTCAACCAAATCTTTTGTTACAACAGATTTACCACGCGCTGTATTCACAAAATAAAATGTTTTTTTGAAGTTAGAAATAAATTCTGCATTAATCATTTGCATCGTTTCTGGCGTTTGTGGCGTATGTAAACTTACAACATCAGCTTCCTCAAAAAATTCTTCTAACGAAACTTGTTTTGCAAATTCATTTCCTTTGTTTGATAAAATATCGTAGCAAATCACATTGACTTCGAAACCTTGCAAACGTCTCGCAAAAGCATTTCCCATATTTCCGTAACCTATAATCCCAACAGTTTTTCCTTTCAATTCATCACCACGATTTTCTTCGCGTTTCCAAATTCCATTACGAACTTCGTTATCAGCTCTACGCAAATGATGCATCAACATCAACAACATACCAATCGCATGTTCACCAACAGAATCTCTGTTACCTTCGGGAGAATTAAATAAAACAATGTTATTTTCGGCAGCAAACTCTTCGTCAATATTCTCCAAGCCTGCCCCTACTCTACCAATAAACTTTAAATTCGTTGCTTTTGCCAAAAAATCTTTATCAATTGGAAATCTACTCCTTACAATCATTCCATTATATTCATTGATCTTTTGTTCGATGATTTCTTTGGGCGAAGTATAATCTTCATCAACAATAAACCCCGCTTCGCGAAGTCCATTATTCAGACATTCATGATTAGAATCGATTGCTAAAATTTTATAAGGCGTATTCATTGTAAAAATTTTAATCAAAGTTACAACGAAAGCGAAGATTAATAAATAAATTGATGATGATATTGGTTACAAACAAATCGTTTATAACTCAGTTAATAACAATTTAATTAATTGAAAATGTATAATTTATATTGTTAATTAATTAGATAATTAAGGTTTAAAAAATGATTTTCAACGCATTTGGTAATACCTTAACTTTTACTTGAAGTGAATCGGTATTATGAATCTCTCCATCAAGTTGATACGTAATCGGATTATTATCTAAACTTTCAATCTTGAATTTTTTCACTTTTCGATACTTTGCTTTGTCTAATAAATCAATTTTCTTGGCTAAAACCAATACCGAAAAATAAAATTGTTCGAAAACATCTAAATCTTCAATCATCAATAAATCCAATTCTCCATCAGACAAATCAGCCTTGGGTGTAAAAGAGATCCCATAACCAGAAATGTTAGAATTAGAACAGAAAAGATAATAAAAACTCTTCTCGATAATTACATCATCTATATAAAGACGAAACAATTTAGATTTATAATTCAACAACGTTTTCACAGAAGCGTCAACATAACCAGTAATCGTACGCTTTTGATTTTCTTCATACGTTTTGATAACTTCTGCATCAATCCCAAAACCTAAATTGCTAAAAAAATACTTGTCCTCTACTCTACCAACATCAATTTTGTGAATAGCATTTGATTTGATAATTTCAATCGCTTTGTTAGGATCTTTCGGAATATTAAGATTTGTTGCCAAACCATTTCCAGATCCGGCAGGAATTATTCCCAACGGAATATTTTTTTTCACCAAAGCACTCGCCACTTCATTGATTGTCCCATCACCACCGCAAGCTACAATCACATCCGAATTTTCTGCAATCGCCTCCTTCACCAATTCTTTTGCATGAAATTGATAAGCAGTTTCTTTCAAAACGATTTCATCTGAAGAATCAAATTTTGATTGTAAAAAATCGAGCGAAATATCGTGTTTTCCGTTTCCAGAATTTGGATTAACAATGAAAGTGTACTTCATTTTTTGGGAATTGAAATTTATCAAAACACAAAAATAAGAAATCTAAAAGAATCAAGCTATTTAACGTCTTTTTTTGAAGAATAACTATCAAAAACTTTCTAACTTTGTAGTATGAAAATTAAAGAAATTCAAAACGAAATAGTAGACGAATTCTCATTTTTTGAAGATTGGGAACAACGCTACGAATATTTAATCGAGTTAGGAAAAAGTTTAAATACTTTACCAGAAGAAGCAAAAACAGATGATAAAATCATCAAAGGTTGTCAATCTTCTGTTTGGTTAGATGCAGAATTAGACGGCGATACTATCGAATTTAAAGCTGATTCTAATGCTATTTTACCAAAAGGAATTGCGGCATTATTGGTGAGAATGTATAATCATCAAACGCCAAAAGATATTTTAGAATCGGATACAGATTTTATCAACGAAATTGGTTTATCAGAATTTTTATCACCAACTCGTGCTAACGGATTATTGGCGATGATAAAACAATTCAAATTTTATGCGATTGCATTTCAATCAAAACAAAATAATAGTTAGACGCATCATCTAATCAACCTTATAAAATAATGAACGACTTTTTAGGCCAAGCATTTATTTTTCTTTTTTCCGCTGTAATCTGCGTTCCTATTTCCAAAAAATTAGGAATGGGTTCGGTTTTGGGTTACTTAATTGCAGGAGTTTTAATTGGACCTTATGTGCTGAAATTTGTTGGCAATGACGGAACAGACATTATGCACGCCACAGAATTTGGTGTAGTGATGATGCTTTTTTTAGTCGGATTAGAACTTGATCCAAAGGAATTCTGGAAGATGAAAAATAAAATCATCAACCTTGGTGGAATGCAAGTTTTGGGGACAATAATTATTGCAACTTTAGTCGGAATGTTTGCCTTGAAAATGGATTTTTCTTTGGCTATTTCTATAGCTTTTGCAATAACCATGTCTTCAACAGCCATTATTATGCAAACACTTAGCGAAAAAGGGTTGACCAAAACAAGTATAGGAAAATCAACTTTTTCAGTTTTATTGTTTCAAGATATTATGGTGATTCCAATCTTAGCAATTATTCCACTTTTAGTTGGAGATTCCTTGATTCAGTCCATTGGAGATGATTCTAAAAGTTTGTTAGTTGGTGGACCAGCGTTCATGAAAACCTTAGTTATTGTTGGTGCAATAACATTTATTTACGTAATTGCAAAGTACATTATTACACCTTATTTCAAGTATGTAGGACAATTACAAGTTCGAGAAATTTACACCGCTTCTGCCCTACTTTTAGTGATTGGAGTTTCAATTTTGATGCAAAAAGTTGGAATTTCTCCTGCTTTAGGAGCATTTATCGCAGGTGTTGTTTTGGCAAATAACGAATATAAACATCAATTAGAAAGTGATATAGAGCCGTTCAAATCATTATTATTAGGAATCTTTTTTATTGCAGTTGGATCAACGATTAACTTCAAATTAATTGCAGATAAACCTTTCATGATTCTTGGATTAACATTTGGAATAATGTTAATAAAATCATTGGTTTTATGGTTTATTGGAATCAAACATAAATTTGATTTTGATCAAAAATGGTTGTTCATTTTACTTTTATCACAAGTCGGAGAATTTGCTTTTGTTATCTTATCATTGACTCGAAATTTAGATATTCTAAACAAAGAATGGTACGATTTGATGTTAGCAACAACAGCTATTACAATGGTGATTACGCCTTTACTTTTAGTCTTAAATGAAAAATTAATTCTAAAATATTTTGGTGTAAAAACAAAAGTAAAAACAATCATTGAAAACGATAAAATAAATCCAAATTCAGCTGATGGACAAATTATCATCGCAGGTTTTGGAGATTTTGGAAATACAATTAGTCGTGTCTTGAAAAGTACTGGAATAAAATCAATTGTTTTGGATAATGATAGCGAGCGTGTAGAGAAAATGCGCAAGCAGGGTTTTAATGTTTTCTATGGTGATGCAACAAATGTTAACTTACTAAAATCGGCTGGTGCTGAACATGCAAAATATTTTGTAGCTGCTTTGGATCCGCCAGAAATTAATCAAAAATTAGTTTATATTGTTCGTAAAAACTTTCCGAATTTAGAAATTATTGTTCGTGCAAAAAATCGTAGTTATGCGTATAATTATTTGAAAGATGGTATAGACGAAGTTTATCGAGAAAACTTTTTCTCATCTGTTTACGTTGGTAGACAAATCCTTATAAAATATGGTTTTTCACCTGAAGAAGCGTCTAAAATTGGGGAAATTTTCATAAAAAGTGACCGAAAGTCGTTGCGTAAAATTGCAAAACATGCCGAAAATTCGGATCAATATTTTGAAGCATCTAAGCAAGAATTTGAAAAGCAAATGAAAATGGTTGCAAAAGAAATTAACAATAGAAGTAATGGAGAAGACGAATCATAAAAAACTATTAGTTTTACGTTTTTCTGCGTTGGGTGATGTCACAATGATTGCTCCTGTTTTACAAGAGTTTATTGAACAAAATCCTAATATCGAAGTTTATGTTGCTTCGCGTCCTTTTATGGGAAATATTTTCAAGCAATTTCCTCAAATCAAATTTATTTCGGTTGATTTGAACAAAGAATACAAAAGCTTTTTTAGTTTGTTCAAATTATACAAAGAATTAAAACAATATAATTTTGATTATGTAGCTGATTTTCATAATGTAATCCGATCAAAAATAATTACAACTCTATTTAAACTTAACGGAACAAAAACGGCCACTTTAGACAAAGGTCGTACAGAGAAAAGAGCTTTAGTCAATCAAAAAAATCGCGTTTTTAAGCAATTAAAATTAACAACTGAACGCTATGCTGATGTTTTACGTCAACTTGGTTTTAACGTCAATTTAAAGCATAAAATCGAACCAAAATCGATTAAAGAATCTAAATCAATTGGAATTGCGCCTTTTGCAGCCTTTACAAGTAAAATGTATCCCATCGAAAAGATGAAAATCGTTGCGAAGAAATTAGCTGAAAATGGGTACAAAATTTATTTATTTGGCGGTGGAAAAATTGAAATTGATGAATTAAAAACGTGGGAAAGTTTTAATCCTAACATCAAATCTTTAGCTGGAACAATCTCTTTTGAAGAAGAATTACAAGCAATTGCTAAATTAGAAGTAATGATTTCTATGGATAGCGCAAACATGCATTTAGCTTCGTTGATGGGAACACGCACAATTTCTATTTGGGGTGGAACGCATCCATTTGCTGGATTTTTAGGTTATGGTCAATCTATGAATGATGTGATACAAGACGAAACGATGAAAATTCGTCCAACTTCTATCTTTGGAAAAGATCCAAAAAAGTTTCAAAATTATGATTATTTTCAAAATTTGAGTGCCGAAGATATTTATGAACAAATCGTCGATAAATTAGAAAAATAATACTTTTAAAAGCATCATATCGATGCTTTTCCTATTTTTATAAGAAATTATAATCACATGAAGTATACATTTCTTATTCTTGCCTTATTCTCAAATTTTTTATTTGCTCAAGAACCGAAAGTTATTTTGGTTACGCTGGATGGTGTTCGTTGGAAAGAAGTTTTCCGAGGAGTTGAAAAATCAATTTTAAATGATAAAAAATACAACTCACTTATTGTTCAAACTAATGAAAAATATTGGACAGAAGATTCTATAAAACGTCGCGAATTATTGATGCCATTTACGTGGAAAACGATTAAAGACAAAGGAGTTATTTTAGGAAATCGTGATGAACAAAACTTTGTTAATTTGACCAACAAAAGATTATGGTCTTATCCTGGATACAACGAAATTATTACAGGAAAAGCTGATGATGAGCGAATTAAAAATAACAAAGATATTCCGAATCCTAATGTTTCAGTTTTTGAAATTGCAAATCAACAAAAGAATTTAAACAATAAGGTAATGGCTTTTGGAAGCTGGAGAATGTATACAAATATTTTCAATCAAGAACGTTCTAAATTGTTTGTAAATGCTGGATATCAAGATAGTTTTAATCAAAACAAATCTGAACGAGAATTGCTTATCGAACGTTTTCAATTAGAAACACCAAAACAATGGTGGGCAACTAGATTTGATATTTTTACGCACGAATTTGCGTTAGAAGCGATGAAAAATCAAAAGCCAAAATTACTTTTTATTGGTTATGGAGAAGCTGATGATTACGGACATGATGAAGATTACGATCAATATATTACTTCAATAAATCGCAATGATAGAATGATTGAGGAATTATGGAATTATGTACAAAGCGATCCATTCTATAAAGATCAAACAACTATTATTGTAACAACTGATCACGGACGTGGAAATGGAAGACAATGGCCAGAACATTATGATGAAATTCCTGGATCAGACGAAGGTTTTATTTTGATGATTGGAAATGGGATTAATCCTAAAAAATTCAAACAGAAACAAACTTATCTCAATCAAATTGCCTCTACAATTGCTGATTTGATGAAAGTAAAAACATGGAATTATAAGGATTCTGGGAAGTCGTTATTGAAGTAAGATTTGTCTGCTTTGGATATGCAGTTTAAAACGATAAAATATGCCTTTCAGAGCATTCCTAACTGTAAAATTATTTATTCAAAACTTCACTCTCACAATATCAATAATTTAACCTAAAAAAATATGAACAATCTTTATACAAAATCGGGAGGTCTTATAATAGGCTCTATTAGAATGTCAAGTTTACTTGCTCAAATAAATATTTATGAAGATAAGTTAATAATAAATTATTTGTTTTTCTTTAAAATAATCCTTTTAAAAAAAGATATTATAGATATAATTCCATCTAACGATTTTTTTGAAAAAGGAATTAAAATTCTTCATAAAAATCCTAAATATGATTCAAAAATAATTTTCAGAGTTTCTAATCCTGATAAATTGATAGAAGAAATAAAAAAAACAGGTTTTATGAATTGTAATTAATGCTAAAATACATATTTTATTACATCATTATCAACCTTATTTTGTACTTAATTATTTATTTTATTTTTCATGATATCAATAATCAATTAGATTATTTTTATAAAGTAGAAATAAAAAAACTCCCATCAAAAAATTTGATGGGAGTTTATATTTCTAACTTGTTTGTTCTTGATTAATGAGCTGATTCTCTATTTTTTGATCGATTTCTTTAAAGAATCCGAAACCTTTTAAGATAATGATTAATCCAAAGACTAAAAGACAAATACCAACTCCTTTTCGCACCATAAATACTTTTTGATCGGTAAAACGTTTTTGAAGTTTTCCTGCCAAAAATATTTTACCCAAATCTATTACAAAATAGGTCGTCAAAACAACGCCCATATACAGCATAAAATCGCTTGGATTTGGATATTGAATCATAATTGAAGAGACAATTACAAACCAAAAAACAATGACACCGATATTCAACAAATTCATAATAAATCCATTGATAAACGTTCTCAAATAATTGTTGCTTACAAATCCCGCTTCGCCTTCTATATGTAGCTTTGGTTTAGAGAAATACATGAAAATTCCGTAAATCAATACAAAGAAACCTGCAATGATATAAATGCGGTAAAACTTTGGATGATTGGTCACATAATCTGTAAAATCTTTACTTCCGTAATAGGCTGCTGCAATACACAAAATATCAGCTGCAATAACCCCTAAATCTAGGACTACAGCGGTTTTCCAACTTCTACGCAAACTGGTTTCAATAAGTAAGAAAAATACAGGTCCAATAAGAATTGTACTTAACAAAAAACCTATTAGTATGGCCGAAAATATTATTTCCATAACATAATTAAGGTCTGCAAGATAAGTCTAAAATATGAAACTTAAGCATCAACTAATTCAAAATCTAATTGCTTCTTGATTAAATCAGCATTTAAAACTTTGATTCTAACCGGACTTCCTAACTGATATTTAACACGTGTGCGTTTACCTATTAAAGCATGATTTTTTTCGTCAAAAACAAAATGATCACCTTTCATAGCACGAGAACGAATCAAACCTTCGCAACGCGTTTCTGGGATTTCAACAAAGATTCCATAATCTTGTACACCTGTAATAAAAGCATCAAAAGTTTCGCCAACAAATTGCTCCATGTATTTTACTTGCATATATTTGATTGACTCTCTTTCTGCTTCTGCAGCAATTTTTTCGCGAGAAGAACAATGTTTTGCTTTATCTTCGTAAACAGCTGCTGCAGGAGATTTTTTATCATCTAAATAATCTTGCAACAATCGGTGCGCCATCATATCTGGATAACGACGAATTGGCGATGTAAAATGCGTGTAATAATCGAACGCTAAACCGTAATGTCCTATATTCTCTGTTGTATATTTTGCTTTCGCCATTGTTCGCATTGCCAAAGTTTCAACCATATTTTCTTCTGGTTTTCCTTTCACTTCTGCTAACAACTTATTCATAGAATTGATAGTTGTTTTACGATCTCCAATCTCTAATTCATACCCAAATTGACGAATAAAATTTTTTAAGTCTAATAGTTTATCTGGATTTGGATCATCGTGAACTCGATAAATATAAGTGTTCGCATTCTCTTTTCCATGTTTATCTAAACTAATGAATTCTGAAACTTTTTTGTTACATAATAACATGAATTCTTCAATCAATTTATTCGAATCTTTCGAAATTTTGAAGAAAATTCCTTGTGGATTATGCGCTTGATCTAAATCGAATTTTACTTCAACTTTATCAAAATTAACCGCTCCATATTTCATACGTTTTTGGCGCATTGTTTTGGCTAAACGATCTAAAGTCAAGATTTCATCTTTAAAATCGCCATCTTTTCCTTCGATAATTTCTTGTGCTTCTTCATATGTAAAACGTCTATCCGAATGTGTAACAGTACGACCAAACCATGTTTTTACAATCTTCGCATTATCATCCATTTCGAAAACTCCCGAAAACGTATATTTATCTTCGTTTGGACGCAAAGAACACGCAACATTCGACAACACTTCTGGCAACATTGGCACTACTCTATCCACCAAATAAACAGAAGTTGCACGCTTGTATGCTTCTTGCTCGATCAACGAACCTGGACGAACATAATGTGTAACATCGGCAATGTGAACACCAATTTCCCAGTTTCCATTCTCTAATTTTCGTATTGATAAAGCATCATCAAAATCTTTTGCATCTTTCGGGTCGATTGTAAATGTCGTTACATTTCGCATATCTCTACGACGAGCAGCTTCAGCTTCATCTATCGAAGTATCCAACTGATTTGCTTCTTCTTCAACTTCCTCTGGAAATTGTGCTGGCAAATCGTATTCTAACAAAATTGCATGAATTTCTACATCCGTATCGTCTGGACTACCCAAAACTTGCGTGATTTCACCAAATGGTGAATTAGATCCTTCTGGCCAATTTGTTAATCGAACCACAACTTTTTCTCCTGGTTGAGCATTTTTAATTTTCTCTTTCGGAATAAAGAAATCGTGGTTACCATTTTGCATCGTTACAAAACCAAAATTTCCGTTCTTTCCTAACTCGAAAATACCTGTAAATTCAGTTTTATTACGCTCGATAATTTCTACAATTTCTCCTTCTGCTCTCGATTGATTGGCATGTTTTTTTGGATAAACATATACGCGAACCGTATCGCCCATTAAGGCATTTCGCGTTTTTCCTTTTTGTACAAAGACATCTTGTTCAAGACCATCAATCATAATATAAGCGCTTCCCGAAGAAGTCAAATCCGCAATCCCAACCATATAATCATTGGTTGCATTGATTTTGTATTTTCCTCTTTCTACTTCAGAAATCTTTTTGTCAGCTAATAAAACATTCAAATTCTTAATCAATAATTCTGTATCAATTCGATTTGTTAGGTTTAAAGCTGCTGCAATTTGTTTATAATTTAAAGGTTTATTCGGATTTTGAAATAAAACTTCGATGATAGACTTCGTAAACTTTGTTATGTTTTTGTCTTTTTTCGCCTTTGTATTTTTAAAATTTCTTCTTGGCATAATTTGTTTTCTGTCAAATCTCTTCTTTTTTTTTCGAGATTTATTTTAAAATAGTTAATAAATAAACATCTTAATTATTTGATTATTAAATTATTTTTAATAACTATTGATAAGATGTTAATAAACAACATAACCACTGCAAAGGTAATATATCCTTTTTCTAAAATAACATTTTACAGCCAATTCTATGTTACGGAAAGGATAAGATTACTTGTAACGTTTTGATTTATTGCGAAAATTGAGCCAAAAAAGCTATTTTTGCATTGATAATTAATTGAATGAAAACTAAACCATTATATCAAACTTACTTGATTAACCTTGATAGAGCTACGGATCGGCTTGAATTGATGCAAAAAGAATTCGAAAAATGTGAGATTACTTACGAAAGAATTTCTGCTGTAGATGCCAAAACTTTGGATTCGTCAACCTATAAAATAAAAAATAAATATGACCGCGATTTAGTTCCTGGAGAAATTGGTTGTTATTTGAGTCATGTGAAAACGCTAGAAACTTTTTTGGCTTCTGAAAATGATTTTGCTTTGATTATAGAAGATGATGCAATTTTGGTTGATGATTTTAAATCTGCTGTAGAAAATGCTCTTTCTAATTATGAAGAACTTTCTAACAAGCATAAATGGGATGTTTTGAAGCTATTTAACGGAAAAAGAAAACATATAAAAATTGCTGATGTGAATAATAAATACATTATTGGTGCTTGTGGAACGAGTATTCCAATCACAACAATTGCAGCCATTTGGACAAGAAAGGCCGCAGAAAAATTTTTGAATAAAATTAAAACGCCACTACCTATGATTCAACGTCCAATTGATTGTGATTTGCAGCATGCTTGGGAATTTGATTTAAGAATTTACAACCTTCTTCCATCGCTTGTTAAACCAGCTCCAGTAGAAACGCAAATTCAGATTAATCGCAGTTTAAGAAAGTCTAAATTTCCAAAACAAATTCAATACGAATTGAATCGATTATTTCCTAAATATTTCTATTTGATTAATCATCATGGTTTCAAAAAATTCTATGATAGTTTTATTGTGAAGAAAAATGAAAGAATTTCTTAATCAACAATTATTACACTTATTAAGTTACTGAATTAAAATAAATTTACAACCTTTATCAACAGTTATAAACATTGTTAATTTCGATATAAAATACAAAAAAAGCAGTTTCAAGACTTTGAAACTGCTTTTTCATTTATAATAATTCGATGCTTTCTTCTTTTAATTTTTCTTTTACTTTTCCGTCCCAAATACTCGCTTGTACTTCGCCAATGTGTCGAGATTTCAACATAAACATACACATACGAGATTGTCCAATTCCACCTCCAATTGATTCTGTTAACTGATCATCTAACAACATCGAGTGAAATAATAAATTTTTACGATCCGAAAAATCTCTAATTTCTAATTGTTTGGTCAAAGCTTCTTTATCTACACGAATTCCCATCGAGGATAACTCGAAAGCAGATTCTAAAACAGGGTTCCAAACTAAAATATCACCATTAAGACCTCTAAAACCAGCACTGTTTTCTGTACTCCAATCGTCATAATCAGCAGCACGTGCATCGTGTAATTCTCCATTACTCAATTCTCCTCCAATTCCGTAAATAAAAACAGCTCCAAATTCTTTACAAATTGCATTTTCTCTTTCTTTCGGCGTAAGAGTTGGATATTTCTGTAATAAATCTTCAGACGAAATAAATGTAATTTGTTCTGGTAAAACAGCTTTCAATTGTGGATATTTTGCTTCTACATTTTGCTCCGTTTTTTTAATAACTTCATAAATCGATTTTACTGTCGAAAAAAGATAATCCAATTGGCGATCTTGCGGCACAATTACTTTTTCCCAATCCCATTGATCCACATAAATAGAGTGAATTGGCGAATAATCTTCGTCTGGACGCAAAGCGCGCATATCTGTTATAATTCCTTCGCCTGGCTCAATTTCTAATTCTTTCAAACGAATACGTTTCCATTTTGCCAAAGAATGTACAACTACCGCATTTTTATCATTCAAAGATTTTATAGGGAATTTTACAGGTCTTTCGATACTATTCAAATCATCATTAATACCTGTTCCATCCAAAACTACCAATGGTCCAGAAACTGGAATAATGTTTAATTCTTTTTGTAATCCTTTCGAAAATTCTTCTTTTACAAAAGAGATTGCTTGTTCTCTACGTAATAATGCTCTGCTCATCTTTTTAATCTTTAAATGATTTGTTTTTTTAACTGATGTAAAAGTAGAACAGCTAAAATCAATAAATATACTATTGACTTAAATTGGTTTAAAAATATTTAATTTTAAATATAAAATATTGTTTATACTTAACTATTTAAACTTTATAATAGTTTTAAATTTAATTTTTAAAATAAAAATCGGTAAACTCTAACGAATTGACCGATTTTATATCTTATAATAGATGTATAAAATTATCCGTTGTATGAACAAGCAATTTTATCTACGCGTCCTTGGTGACGACCACCTTCAAATTCTGTTGCTAAAAATGTATTCACAATTTCTTCTGCATATTCATACGCAATAAAGCGTGCAGGTAAAGTTAACACATTTGCATTATTGTGTTGACGAGCTAACTTGGCAATATCCATCATCCAACATAATGCAGCACGAATTCCTTGGTGTTTATTTGCAGTCATTGTAACGCCTTGCGCACTACCACAAATCAAAATTCCGAAATCTGCTTTTCCATCTTCCACAGCTTGTGCCGTTGGGTGTGCAAAATCAGGGTAATCAACACTCGCTGTTGAGAACGTACCAAAATCCTCAACCTCAAATCCTTGACTTGTTAAAAAGGGTACTAATTTCTCCTTATAATCGAACCCAGCATGGTCCGCTCCGATTGCAATTTTCATTTAATTAACAGGTGTTTTTGTTGTTTTTGTTTAAATAATTGTAAATCAAATGTTAAGTAAAAGTAACAACTTGTTAAAAGATGATTGAATAAAACTAATAACTTTTCGAGAGAAAAATTTGGAAATCTGATTCAAAAAATCAATTAGAAATAAATCAATACAAGTCAAGTAAAAGTTTTCATTTTGGCATAAAAGATTTACACACCGTTATGAATAGTTTTCACAAAACTTCTTTTTAACAAAAGTTGTTTATCAACCAAAATGATAAATTGTTGATAGAATATCTAACTCTTTCATTACAAAACAAAATTACAAATAATAGCTTGTTAATTGCTATTAAATAAAATTTATCTCACTTTAGTTATCCACATATTAACAGTGCTAATAATAGTAACATTTTTTTCTTTTTTTAAAATTTAAAAATTAATTAAACTATATATATTATTATGAATTGTTAATAGTTGAAAATTGTATTGAATGATTTTAAGTCTCAAAATGAAAGTTTGATTACTTTTGTGTAGTTCAAAATTTCAAATCAAAATATGAAAACAATCAACGACTACAATTTCGAAAACAAGAAAGCATTGATTCGTGTTGACTTCAATGTTCCGCAAGACGAAAATTTAAATGTGACAGATGATACACGTATTAGAGCTGCAAAACCAACGATCGACAAAATATTGAAAGATGGTGGCGCTGTTGTATTAATGAGTCATTTGGGACGTCCTAAAGGCGAATTCAATGATAAATATTCATTAAAACATATTGCATCAAAAGTTTCAGAAATTCTTGGTGTTGATGTGATCGTTGCGAATGATGTTATTGGCGATGATGCGAAACAAAAAGTTAGTAATCTAAAACCAGGCCAAGTTTTATTATTGGAGAATGTTCGTTTCCATAATGAGGAAGAAGCTGGAGATAAAGACTTTGCAAAATCATTGGCTCAATTTGGAGATATTTATGTGAATGACGCTTTCGGAACAGCACACCGCGCACATGCTTCGACTGCAATTATTGCTGAATTTTTCCCGGGAAATAAATGTTTTGGTTTGTTAATGGAACAAGAATTAACAGCTATTAACAAAGTGTTATCAGACGGAGAAAAACCTGTAACAGCGGTACTTGGAGGAGCTAAAGTATCTTCTAAAATTACGATTATCAACAATATTTTACCCGTTATTGATAACTTGATTATTGGTGGTGGAATGACGTATACATTTGTAAAAGCAAATGGCGGAAATATTGGAAATTCGTTGGTAGAAGATGATAAATTAGATTTAGCGAAAGAAATTTTGGCTGAATGTGAAAAACATAATGTAAAAGTTTATTTACCGGTTGACAATGTAATTGCTGATAATTTCAGTAATGATGCAAATACACAAACAGTTCCTTCGGATCAAATTCCTGATGGATGGATGGGAATGGATGTTGGTGAAGAATCGTCAAAAGTTTTTGCAGATGTAATTAACAATTCGAAAACAATTCTTTGGAATGGTCCTTTAGGTGTTTTTGAAATGTCAAATTTTGCAAAAGGAACTATTGCTTTAGGTGATGCAATTGCTGAAGCTACGGCAAACGGCGCTTTCTCGCTTGTTGGTGGTGGAGATTCTGTTGCTTTCGTAAAACAATTTGGTTACGACGACAAAGTAAGCTACGTTTCTACAGGAGGTGGTGCAATGTTAGAATCGTTGGAAGGTAAAGAATTACCAGGAGTTGCTGCGATTTTAAAATAAGAAAAGGAAAAAAATACTTAAAATAGTAAAAAATTAAGTCGAGCATTTGCTCGACTTTTTTTGTCTTAATTGTTAAGCTGAATTTATTTCAACTTCTCATCTTAATGATTAGGTTCTTCACTTTGCTGTCGTTTCGTTCAGAATGACATTTTTTTTTAGCATCAAATTTTCTGCCATTCCAACGTTAGGAGGAATCTCAATGATTCTAAAATTGTTAATATTAATCACTTGTTATTTAATAAATTAACTACTTTTCAACTGAGTTATAAAAAGAATGTTTATAGCTTGATTAATTACTCAAATTGTTAATAGTAAACTATTCAATATAAATGAATTAAAAAGTTATGAATAAACTTTATTAAAACTTGTGAATAATGATGATTTTAGAACTAAATTGATTTAATAAAGTTAAAATTGTTAATTATAAAAACTTGATAAATAATGAATTAAAAAGTAATTAAGAAAGTTTATCAAAAATTGTTGAAACTGAAATCTCCCTACAATTAGCCATTTTATTTATAGAAAAGGATTGTTATATTCGTAATGATTTAATAATCAATCTATGAATGAATTTAACCAACGACTAAACGAAGTAGAAAATCATTTGCAGCACAATGATCTTGATTTGGGCTATCGCCGATTAATTGATTGCGTGTTGGATTTGGGTGAGAAATCTTTTTACAAAGAGATTATCTCCTATTCGGATCTTTATTACACCGAAAATTCTACGAACGAAAATAAAATAACGCAGGCTTTACAATTGGTGGAAAAGTTAAAACAAGCTTCTCCTCCTCCCTTTCAGAAAGAAGAAACATTGATATCAACCAACAATGTTGAAAAAGCTTATCATCGTCGAAATTTTAAACTCCATCCCATTACTTTTGATTTGAAATCACGAGAAGTTGTTGGATTAGTTGGAGAGAATGGAAATGGAAAAACGACTTTATTACGTTTAATTTGTGGTGAATTGAAACCAACTTCTGGCGAAATAATTTATCATTTTTCTAAAGCAAAACCGTTTAGTTTTGAGCTGAAAACAAAATTAGTTTATGTGCCGCAACGAATCGAAGTTTTATATGGTACGTTGATGGAAAATCTGCAATTTACCTTGACATGTTATGATATTTACAACGAAGAAAATAGGTTATTAGCGAATGTTATGTTGGCGCGTTTGGGGCTTTGGCCTTACAAGGATTTGCAATGGCGACAATTGTCGTCTGGTTATAAAATGCGATTCGAGCTCGCGCGAACGTTATTGCGTCGTCCAAAAGTATTGTTGTTAGATGAGCCTTTGGCTAATTTAGATATTTTGGCACAACAAATTATTCTTGAAGATTTGAAATTTTTATCACAATCAATCCGAAATCCTTTTGGTGTTATTTTGAGTTCTCAACAATTGTACGAAGTTGAAAAAGTATCGACAGAAGTTCTCTTTTTAGAGCAAGGAAAGCTTAAAATACAAGGAGATACAAATGATTTGGAAGGTGATTTTACGATTGTTGAAATTGATGTTGAAAATACCAAAGAAGAGTTATTAACAGCTTTATCTAACATCGAAATTAAACAGATAAAATTCAATGGAGGATCATATATCGCATATTTTGATGATGAAATTTCGATGAATATGATTTTGTCTGAAATCGGAAAATCATTATTGAAAGTAAAATACATTCGAGATATTTCGAAATCAAGTCGTCGCTTTTTTGTCAATTAAAACCAACCAACTATGTTCAAAAAAATAAATCAAACTTTAATTACCAAATATCCATTGATTTGGAATCTGAAATTTATTTGGATTTTGTTGACGGTTTTAGTTTTCAACTTGATTGCATTTATCAATGGTTTTTTGTTTTTTACTAAAAAATCTCAACTGCAAGTAACTGGACTTTATGAAGTGTTTTTCAACTCAGGAATTGCAATTTATTACCTATTAATTGGTGACATTATCGGCGTTATTTGGTTGTATTTCTATATAAAAAATAATCGTTTCAAATCAAATTATCCAACCTCAAGAAATTATTTATTCAAAGAATTTTTGGCCGTTTTCTTCATTATATTTTTGATGTTTTATGTACCAAATTCGTTCAAAACTGGTCTTAAATTTCGTGTTTCAAATTATATAACTGAAGAGCAATATTTGAAAGATATCGATATTATCAATAGAGCGCAAGGTTTTACGTTGCAACCAAATTTTGGGTACGATAATTATTCGAGAAATTTGCCTGTTCCAGCTTTTGATTCGTTGGTTTCGGAAAAAGAAACAAGAGAATTATATGAAAAAAATAAGAGAGAATATTTAAGAAAAAATCCAACATACTCATATGATGCTTTTTTGGATCCGTATTTCAGAAATCCTGAATTTGAAACCTTATTAAGAGATTATTTTCCGGATCGATTTAGTTATTCTAAAATTAATTTTAATCAAACGTATCAACCTCTTAAAAAGAATAATTCATCTACAGATTCATTTCAAGAAGAAATGGACTATCCTACTACAGTAGCTGTAGATTCAACTTATGCTGTTGTCGATTCTGCTGCAGTAACATTAAATTCTGGTGGAAAACCAGATGTTTATTACAACTTAGCAAGTTTGTATAATTATAGTGTTTTGGCTTTTAACAATCCGAAAGATTCTACTTTAAATCATCAATTTTATGATGGACAATGGATTGCTTTGTTGCAAAAAAATGATCGAAAAGTAATTGAAAATTTATTGAATAATTATACCGATTTATTAAAAAAGCAAGAAATTGGGTATCAGTTCAAACATAAAAAGTGGATTGATTATTTGCCTCAATATCCGTATTATTTCATTGATCATAAATTGAATTATATTGATCCTTATCAAACTGTAGATAAAAAACTGAATGATTATATCCACCAAGATAGTTTAAACAAAGTGTATGAAAATATTGAGTTTTCGAAATATAGTTCCACTTGGTTAGAACATATTCAGTACTATTTACTAATCGCTTTAGTTATTACCGTTCTTATTATTACATTCAGATTTAGTTCGTTCAAAGTTTGGTTAATTTCATTGATTGGCGCAGGAATTTTGGCAATTTTAGGAAGCGTTTTCGGAATTTCTATCGATGCAAGTATTGGTTATACACAATTCACACCTTATATTATTTTATTTGTTTTTTACATTGCATTTATAGTGACTACACTAATTGGCTTACGTTCCAAAAAATATAAAGTTTTGACAGGTGTTAATCTTAATTGGTTTGTTGCGACCAATATTTTTATTGGAATTGTGATGCTTAGTTTTTACACAGATTTGCGTGAAGAAATGTTATATGAAGCAAATAAACATATGAATATTTATGAGTTTAGACAAACAAATAAAGAATTATTGCTGTTACAAGAATTTGCAGAAATTTTTCTTTACATCAATCCAATTTTATATTTAATAAGTTTTTATTTCATCATCAATCTTTACAAAAAATGGCAAGCAATGCCAGAAGAATAAAAAAAGAAAAGCGAGCTAAATCGGCTCGCTTTTCACTTGATAATTGAATGAAAATGAATTTTAAAAACTACTTTAAAAAAAACTTACTTATGAAATGAAATAACACATTGTGTTAATCAATAATAATTTTTAAACTCACACAAATTTTAAAATATTCTTTCAAAATTTAAATTAATAGAGGTTAACCATCAAAATTTGTAGGTTAACCCTAATTTTTATGATTTTATGCACATTTAGACGAAGGTCTATTTCCTTTCGCATCACGTTTTTTGTGCATACTAAATTTATTAGATTTCATACGCTTTTCACGATCTTGTTTGTATTGATTGAACTGATTTTTGTCTAAAATTTTCTCTAATTTAGTATCAAAATCGTTTGTACCTTTTTCTGGTCGAGAGCCTCTTTCTCCTTTTTGAGTAGAATTTTTGTCTCTGTTTGTAAACTCTTTTTTCATGTCAGAATCTCTACTCTCTAACAACGATTTTACTTTTTTCTTTTGAGCAGAACTCAAATTATATTGATCAAATTCTTTCAATTGTTGATCTACAGTTGGGCGTTCTCTTTGCTCTTTTCTATTTCCAGATTGTTCACCTTGTTGTGGTCTTTCTTGTGCGGATAATGTCATTACCATCATCATGCTTGCTAATAAAAATACTTTTTTCATAATCTATGTTTTTTATAACTAAATGTTAGAATTATATTCTTTTCATTTTTCTTGAAACAAAGTTGCAACACAAAAAAAAGACGTAAAAAATATTGAGGTAAACGAGTGTTAAGTAGCGGTGAAATAAAAGATTTATTAAAATTTTTAACAAAATTGTCAAATTTATTGAATAAAAAAATCCATTCGATAAAGAATGGATTTTGATGTATTTTTTTTGAAAGATTATTTTATTTTTTTCTCTAACATTTTAGAAAAAGTTTTAGCAGTTTTTGCAAACCCTTCTCCAATTCTCGATTCATCACTATAATTATTACCGAATTGAGTTCCTGGAGCTTCTTTATAATTGACAACAAATTTTTTATCTTCAAAATTATTAGAATCAACAATAGTAATAGTTGTAGATACTTTTGCAGCTTGTTTCATTACAAATGCATCCCAACCTGGATAAATCCAATCAACTTTAACAATCATTGTGTAAGGAGCATCTGTAGCGTTTTCAGAGAATGAAATTCCAGTAGATTTTGCACCATATTTAGTTAATAACTCCATAAATTTTGGTTCCCAGATAGACTCTTTTGCACCAGTCCATTTATCATTCCAAATATCTCCATTTCCAGCATTTTTGCCATTTAGATCAACAATCTTTTTTTGAACATATTCTGCTTCTGTAATGCTATCTGCATTAATTTTTAGATTTGAATAGTCAAAAATAACTTTCATTTTAGATTGTCCTTTTAAGAAATCGACAGTACCAGATTTTACTTTCTCTTTTTGAGCATAAATGTTTGAACCGAGTACAATAATGATTAATAATAAATAGTTTTTCATAATAGTTTTAATAAATTTCAGCAAAATATAAATATTCTTTAAATAGTTATTGTATAATCATTTAAAGAAATATTATTTAGAAACGTTTATTGTTTATAAATAGTTTGTAAGTCTTGGAAAAATTTTACTGAAAATAATAATCAAAACGTTTGGTACACTACTTTTGTCTTAACAAAGTTTAACAATATTGTATGAAAGTTTTAATTTCTAAATCAATTGTATTTGTTAATTTTAGAGGAAATTTGAATCAATAATATAAACATTAATTTCAACGAAATTTTGGATATACAACAACTAAACCAACAAATAGAAGCAAAAAGCGAAAGCATTGCAAGGTTGACATCGGAAATAAATAAAGCGATTATTGGACAAGAAAAAATGATTGAAAGTCTATTAATCGGATTACTTGGAAATGGACACGTTTTATTAGAAGGTGTTCCTGGATTAGCAAAAACATTAGCTATTAAAACATTATCTGATGCTGTTGATGGATCTTTTTCTCGTATACAATTTACACCAGATTTGTTACCTGCCGATGTTGTGGGGACACTTATTTATAATGTAAAAGAAAACGATTTTAGAATCAAAAAAGGACCAATATTCGCCAATTTTGTTTTAGCTGATGAGATTAACCGTTCGCCTGCAAAAGTACAATCTGCCTTGTTAGAAGCAATGCAAGAGCGTCAAGTAACAATTGGTGACGAAACGTATCTGTTACAAAAACCTTTCTTGGTTTTGGCGACTCAAAATCCGGTGGAACAAGAAGGAACTTATCCTTTGCCAGAAGCACAAGTTGACCGTTTTATGTTGAAAACGGTCATTACTTATCCAGAATTTGAAGCAGAACGTTTGATTTTAAGAAATTCGATTAATCAATCTTTTCCAAAAATTGAGAAAGTAATCTCTATTCAAGAATTGTTGGATGCGCGCGAAATGGTGAAACAAGTTTATATGGACGAAAAAATTGAAAAATATATTTTGGATATTATTTTCGCGACTCGTTTTCCAGAAAAAGTTGGATTAGAAAAATTGGTTCCAATGATTTCGTTTGGTTCTTCGCCTCGTGGATCGATCAATTTGGCACAAGCTTCAAAAGTGTATGCATTTTTACGCAAACGCGCTTATGTTATTCCAGACGATGTACGTGCAATGGCAAAAGATGTGTTGCGTCACCGTATCGGAATTAGCTACGAAGCAGAAGCAGAAAATGTTACGCCAGAAGAAATTATAGACAATATTCTTAATGTTGTTCCAGTTCCTTAAACCACTATTCAAAATCATTTAAACTTTGGATGCAAAAGAAATCATCAAACGTGTAAAACGTATTGAGCTAAAAAGCAAGCGTAAAGCGAGCAACCTTTTTATGGGTGAATATCACAGTTCATTCAAAGGAAGAGGTATGATTTTTAGTGAAATTCGTCCTTATCAATACGGTGATGACGTTCGTAATATCGATTGGAATAAAACGGCTCGATATAGCGAACCTTATGTAAAAGTTTTTGAAGAAGAACGAGAATTAACCATGTTTTTATTGGTTGATGTTTCGAATTCTGAAAACTTTGGAACACGAAAACAAATTAAAATGGAAACGATTGCTGAATTGAGCGCTACATTGGCTTTTTCGGCAATTACCTATAATGATAAAGTTGGTTTGATATTATATTCGGATCAAGTGGAGAAATTTATTCCACCCAAAAAAGGAAAACAACATGTGTTGCGTTTGGTGAGAGAAATTGTTTCGTATGAGCCAAAAAGTAAGAAAACTGATTTAGCAGAGACTTTGGAAACATTTATGAATTTGGTTCGCCGAAAATCAAATGTTTTTATTCTTTCAGATTTTATTGATTCGTCTGATTATGAAAAAGCATTGCGAATCGTGGCAAAAAAACATGATGTGACTGGAATTAGAGTTTATGATGAAAAAGAACAATCTTTTCCAGATGTAGGTTTGGTTCATGTGCAAGATAACGAAACAGGTGAAATCCGCTTGATTGATACTTCATCGAAGAAATTGCGTCAACAATATGCGCAATATTATCGCGATTTAGATCAACGTTATCAATCTATTTTCAAAAAAAATCATTCAGGCGCAATCAGTATTCGTACCGACGAAGATTATGTTCGCCCATTGTTAAACTACTTTAAAAGTCATAAAGCCTAATGAAGAATTTATTGCTTTTAGTAAGTTTTTTTATCCTTCAATTTTCGTTTGCGCAAGAAATTACGCCAAAATTAGATCGCACGACAATCAAAATTGGCGAGCCAATCCAATATGAAGTGAAAATTGATTACAAAGAAGGAGATAAAGTTGTTTTTCCTACGATTTCAGATTCAATTAATCATCACATCGAAGTTTTAGGTCAAAAAATTGACACTGTAAAAACGGATGGAAAATCTGAAATTGTTCAACATTTAGAATTGACTGGATATGATGCAGGTAAATTTAATATTCCGTCATTTATCATTCAGAAAAATGGAAAAGATTTAACAACAAAACAACTTGAAATTGATATTCAAGATATTGCAGTTGATACAACGAAAAATGCAATTTTCCCGATAAAACCTGTAATGGAAGAAGAATATTCTATTGGAGATTATTGGAATAAATATTGGTTGTACGGCATTATTGCGTTGATTTTATTTATTATCGGAATTGTTTTGGTTGTATTATATGTTCGCGCAAAATCGAAATTATCTGGCAAAGATTCGTACAAAACGCCTTATGACGAAGCGAAAGCAAGTCTGAAAGCCTTGGATGCTAAGAAATATTTGAAACGTGGTGAACAAAAAGAATATTACACGCAATTATCATTTATTGTAAGACGATATTTAGGACGTATTTATAACTTTTCGGCATTAGAAATTTTGTCGGATGATTTGGTAAAATATGTTGCGACAAAACCAGATGTTTTACCAGAAGATGTGCAGAAATTTAAACAATTTTTGTTCGATGCTGATTTGGTAAAATTCGCAAAACAAGAATTTGATGAACCAACAAATATTTCGCACCGAAATTGGGTAGATGAATTTGTAGATCGTGTAAAACCATTAGAAATTCCGGAGAACGAAGATTTGAAAAAAGATCAAGTGACGGGAGAAAAATATAAACAGTTTAATAACAATTAGGAATGCTAAATTTTGAGTTTCAAAATCCTTGGATCTTACTCTTATTGCTTGCTTTGCCTTTCTTTATTTTCAGAGAAATTCGCAAAACGAGCCAGAAAAAAGCATCCTTAAAATTACCTTCGCTCAAAGCATTTGGAGGTGCAAAAAGTTCGTTAGCGACGTACAAACCACTTTTATTTTTGATGCGAATTATCGCAATGGTTTTGTGCATTGTTGCTTTAGCTCGTCCACGTTATGTAGATGTTACGACAAAAGTAAAATCGGACGAAGGAGTTGATATTTTATTGACTGTAGATACGTCATTGAGTATGTTAGCGCGCGATTTGAAACCAGATCGTTTAACAGCGTTAAAAGAAGTTGCAAAAGACTTTTCACTTGGAAGAAAAACGGACAGAGTTGGTTTGGTCGAATATTCTGGAGAAGCTTTGACACGTGTTCCATTAACAACAGATCGTGATGTTTTGATACAAGAAATCGAAATGTTACATTCTGGTAGTTTAGCTGATGGAACAGCAATTGGAGTTGGTTTGGCAACAGCTGTTAATCATCTTAAAAATAGTAAAGCAAAATCTAAAGTAGTTATTTTGATTACAGATGGTGTTGAAAGTGTAAATCCTTCTGGAGATTTGATGTATGTTTCACCGAGACAAGCCGCTGATATTGCAGCAGAGAAAGGGATAAAAGTATATACAATTGGTATTGGAACAAACGGAATGGCGCCTATGCCTGTTGGTTACGATATGTTAGGTGATTACGTTTTTGAGATGCGTCCTGTACAAATTGACGAAAAACTGTTAGAAGAAGTTGCAGATAAAACTGGAGGTTTATATTTCCGTGCAACAAACAATGAAAGTTTGAAAAACATTTATAACGAAATTGATAAACTTGAAAAAACAGAGATTAACGAAGTCAAATATTATAATTATACCGAATTGTTTGCACGATTCTTATTGCCTGCATTCATTATTTTGGTATTAGAAGCCATTTTACGAAGAACCGTTTTTAAAGAATTAATCTAATGCAGTGGGGAGAATTACATAATATTTGGTTGATGATTTTATTGTTTGTCGTTATTTTTCTATCGATAACAGTATTTCAATGGCGCGAACGTGTAAAGAAAACATTTGCAGATAAAGAACTGTTTCCATTTGTTTTTCCAATCACTTCTTCAAAGCGTTATGGTTTCAAAATCATTGCATTTTGTGTGGCTTTATTTTTAATGGTAATTGCATTGATGGATCCACTTTATGGTGAACGAGATGTGCAAGTAAAGCGCGAAGGAATTGATATGGTTTTCTTGTTAGATTTATCAAGTTCGATGAATGCACAAGATGTTGCTCCTTCGCGATTAGAAAAAGCAACAAAATTAATTACAGAAACATTACATCAATTAGGAGGAGATAGAGCTTCTTTGGTTGCGTTTGCAGCGAATGCTTACACGATTTCTCCATTGACAAATGATTATGCTGCAATCGAAAGTTATTTGCAAAATGTTAATACTGAGTTAATTTCGAGCCAAGGGACAAATTACTTAAATGCGATTCAGGAAGCTGCAAAAACATTCAAAGGATCGGCGAATACAAGTAAATTAATTGTACTAATTTCGGATGGAGAAGACAACGAAAATACAGTTAATCAAGCTTCTAAAATAGCAAAAGATAACGGAATTCATATTGTATCAGTTGGTGTTGGAACAGATAAAGGAGCTCCAATTCCGATGTATTACAATGGCTACGCCGAAGACTATAAAAAGGACGAAACAGGTTCTATAGTTATTACAAAATTAGAAGATAAAAATCTTCGCAAATTGGCACAAGATACAAACGGAACTTACATTCATTTGGATAATACGCAAGATGCATTATCCGCATTATCAATGTATAAAGCCCGATTAGATAAAAACGAAATTGCTAACTCTACAACAAGAGATATGAATCATATTTATCAGTGGTTTTTAGCGGTTGCGGTTTGTTTACTTTTTGTGGAATTATTAACATCTGAATATAAGATTTTTAACAAAAAGAAATAGTAAGTTTGTATGGTAAAATGATGTACTTTTTAAAACAAATAGGATTTTTAGGAATAATGCTTTTATCCGTTTTTGGTTATAGTCAATCGAAAGCGAAAAGCTACATTATTGAAGGAAACGAGTATTATCAAAAAGGAAAATTTGATAATGCAGAAGTTGCCTACAAGAAAGCTACCATGGAAGATCCAACTTCTGTCAAAGCAAATTACAATTTAGGAAATGCTTTATTTCAACAAAAACGTTACAAAGAAAGTATAGCGCATTACAAACGTTCTGCTGAAGTATCTAAAACGAATAATGATAAACATTTGGCTTATCACAATTTAGGAAATGCTTTTATGCAGGAAAAAGATTATCAAAATGCTGTTGATAATTACAAACAAGCCTTACGAAATGATCCAAAAGATGATGCAACACGTTACAACTATGCATTAGCAAAAAAAATGTTAGAAAAAGAACGTGAGAAACAAAAAGATCAAAATAATAAGGATAATAAAGATCAAAACAAACAAGATCAAAATAATCAGCAAAAACAACAACAGCAGCAAAATAAACAGAATCAACAAAACCAAAATAACCAAAAGCAAAATCAGAATCAGAATCAATCTCAACAACAACAATCTGATCAGCAGAAACAGCAAAATCAAGGAGGAAACCCGAAAGCTGGTGGTGAAAATGGAAACAATAAAGGACAAGGAAATAATCAATCTCCAGAAATCAAACAAGGAAATAATGGAGACGGAAAAGAACAAGATAATGCAAAGAATAATTTGGGAGACGGTTTGCTAAAAGCATTGCAAAATCAGGAAGCCAAAACCCAACGAAAAATTATTCAACAAAAAGCAGAAAAACAACGAACAACAACATCTAAGGATTGGTAATGACAACGACAAGCGTTTTAAATAGCTTTTTAGTGTTTGCCTTAACGTCTATCACAGCGTTAGCACAACAAATTTCTTTTAAATCTGATGCAGATAAAACACAGGTCAGTTTAGGAGAAGCATTTAGCGTGGGCTTTTTTATCGAATCTAATACAGATAGTTATTCGATTGATCAACCAATGAAATATCCTCCACATAATGGATTACAAATTGTAGGTGAACAACGCTCGCAAAATGTTTCTTATGTGAATGGAAAAGGAGTGATAGAAGAAGGAATTATCCTTGCTTTTGTTGCTGAAAAAGAAGGTAAATATCGAATTGGAGCTGCTAAAATTGTGATTAATGGAAAAACCTATACATCGAAACCTGTCGATGTTGTAGTGAAAGGAACGGGGTTGACGCACAACAATTTTAGAAGTAATACTTCGCAGCCTGTTTTTCTACAAAGTAAAGTTTCGAAAACGAATCCTTATGTGAACGAACAAGTTGGTTTATCAGTAAAATTATACGTAAAAGATTTATCTTATCTTAATCGTAAACAAAACTTTCGTCAAGGAAATTTAGACGGATTAAGCCCAAAAATTGTAAAAAGCTCTCCCGAAAATATCAAGCAAGAAATTGTTGGAGGAAAACAATATTTCTCCGAAGAAATTGCACGTTATTATGTTTTTCCTCAAAAACCAGGAAAGATAGAAATCGATCCGTTTTCGGTAGATGTGGTGTTGCCAACAACGTATGGAGCGGAGCCTGTAGAAGTGCGTAGTAATCCAGTTGTGATTAATGCAAAAGCACTTCCAGAAGAAGGAAAGCCAAAGAATTTTAGCGGTGCAGTTGGTCAATTTAAAATGAACGCTTCGGTTGATAAAAAAGAAGTTGCAACCAATGAAAGTGTAAATTTTGATGTTGAAATTATTGGAACAGGAAACTTTAATACGATTAATTTACCTGAAATTACGACGCCAAAAAATTTAGAAAAATTCGCACCGAAAAAACGCGATGCATATAAAACCTATGATACAGGAATGAAAGGAAAAGTTGCTGAGCAAACAGTTCTTGTCCCAAATTTTGGAGGAGAATATACGATTTCGCCTGTAGAATTTTGTTATTTCGATCCTGTTAAAGAGAAATATGTAACCTTGAAATCAGATTCGATTAATTTGTCTGTTTCAGGTTCTAAAACTTCTTCTGCAACGGCTGTGGCTTCTAATTCACCAGATTCGACAATTTCTGATAAAATAGAAGAAATGACGAACGATGTGAAAGAAGGAAAAAGCGGTTGGTTGTGGTTAACTGGTGGTGTAATTGCATTGAGTGCTGGAAGTTTATTTTTGATGAGAAAGAAAAATAACCCGACACAAAAACAAAAAATTGAACCAAAAATAAAACCTCTTAACGAGCAAAATAATTTTGAATCATACCAACCAAAAACAGAAACCCAAAAGTTTACTTTGGTTGAAAAACCAACGATAAATTCGAGTCAAATTTCTGCTGAATTAGATGAATTGAAGCAAAAAATAAACGTTGAAGACCAAAAAGATTTTTATCAATTACAAGAAAATATTTTGTGTAATGCCGCGCTATTAAAAACGAATACAGATTTAGCTCATTTTTCTGACGAGGTGATTGCAAATAAATTGATTGAAAATGGTGTGAGTGAATTAGCCGTAGAACAATGGAAATTGTTGCTGAACAACGCACGACAAGCTAAATATGCCTTTGGTGGTTTGCATCAAAATTTAGAAGAAGTTTTCGAAGCTACGCAAAATATTTCCGAAGAATTATTACGAAAATAAATTTCAAGTTTTTTAGATAGTAAAAGGGACAATCTCAGTTTTGAGTTGTCCCTTTTATTTTTGCTCTTACAACTCATCCTCAAAAATTGACAATTCGGTAACATATAATTTCAAACGAAAAGTGTTTGTAAGAACTTTGACTCAACAAATAAAAAAACACAAATGATGAAAACAATTTTCTTAACAATCGCAATTTTATTCACTGTATCAACTTTTGCACAAAAGAATTTTGAATCAGATATGAATAAAACTTTAACGGAATGGAACAAAGGAAATCATTCTTCTGAAGCTAATTTTAAGCAATTAATAAATGATTATCCAAATGAATGGTTACCAAAATATTACTTGACTTTTTCTGAAGTTTTGAAAACGTTCGAATCAAAAGATATTACTAAAAATGAAAAAATTCTTTTGAATGTAAAAACTCAAATCGATGATTTAGTCAGAAATAATCCATTAAATGTAGAAATTCTCAATTTGAAAGCCTTGTATTTAACAGCAGAAATTGTGCAGAATCCAATGCAAAATGGAGCAATTTATTATCCAGAAGTAGTACAAATCTATCAAAAATCGTTGATGTTAAATCCAACTAATCCGCGTTCTGTTTTAGGTTTGGCTGAGTTTAATATCAATGCTGCAAAATATAGAGGAATGGATATTACACAAGATTGTAAAAATGTAAAAAAATCTTTAGCTTTATTTAATGCTGAAAAGCCAAAAAATAATGAACCGATATGGGGAAAAAATCGTGCCGAAGCCTTGTTGAATAACGAATGTAAAAACGTACTATAATGATAGCTTTAGTTGCACAATTTATTCACGAAATTATTTTTTGGTTAATTAATTTGATTGCTTGATATGGATAAGTATTATAAAGGATATTTGAGATTATTTTCATTTGTATTTTCATTTGCAATTTTAGTATATGTATTTGATTTTAGTACAATTAATTTTCAAAATAATTCAAATTTTGATTTAGGTGTAGAAGTAGGCTTGTTAACAGGAAACTTTCTAAAATTTGTTGCTTTAGGGTTGGTCTTTTTAAAATTCTTAGAAGGAATTATTGTTTCTGACAAAAAGTTAATTGTTCGTAATATTTTGATTCTATTTGTAATCAATGTTTTGATTTATAGCGTGATATTTTTTACATCTCCAAATGTATCATTCAATCAATTTTTTCATCCAGAAGCTATCAAATATTTTATCGGATATTTTTCGTTCAGTGTTGCAGCATCTTTTGTGAATACAAGCATTTTTAATGAATATAGAATAGATGTACCAGATTCGCCTAAACCAGAAAAAGTTTTAAGAAAGTATTTTTTACGTTCTATTATTTATACGTTGGTATTGTATTATGTATTCGTGGAGTTTGCGAATCTCCTTTTGCAGAAATATATTTTTTACGATCAATCGATCAATTATCTTTTAGTTGCAGTTATCACGGTTTTCTTTTTGTTTTTATTCTTTATTATCGATCGAAAGAAAAATAAATTAGAACGTAAAATTGTTATCGAATCAACAAAAGCAGAAACAGCAACTGCACAATTCGAAACCTTAAAAAGTCAATTAGACCCACATTTTTTATTCAATAGTTTGAATGTTTTAACAGGTTTAATTGAAGAAAATCCAGATAATGCGATAGATTTTACAACATCGCTTTCTAAGATTTATCGCTATGTTTTAGAACAAAAAGACAAAGAAGTTGTTCCGATTCAAGAAGAAATAAATTTTGCAAAAACGTATGTTAAGTTACTCAAATTGCGTTTTGAGAATAGCATTGATTTTGAAATTGAACAAACAACTTTCTTTGAAAACGAATTTATTGTTCCGCTTTCTTTGCAGATTTTATTAGAAAATACGATTAAACATAATGTGGTTTCGGAACAAAAACCATTAAAAATAAAAATTTATAAAAGAGATGATTCATTAATTGTAGAAAATTCTTTCCAACCAAAAGAAACCATTAAAGATTCGACAGGAATTGGGCTGAAAAATATTATTAATCGTTATCAATTAATTTCTAACCGAGAAGTGAACATCGAAAAAAATGAACAACTATTTCGTGTAGAACTTCCCATATTAACACAAAAAAATACAACTATGAATACACAAAATTTTGACGAACAACAGGCTTATTTACGTGCAATTGAACGCGCAAAAGAATTGAAAAAGTTTTATGCGCATTTAGGAACTTATGTTGTAATGAGTTTATTCTTTTTTATTCTGAATTTAGTTACAAGTAATGGACATTGGTGGTTTTATTGGCCAGTTTTAGGTTGGGGATTGGGAGTTGCGCTAAATGCTGTCAAAGTTTTTGCGTATGGTTCTGGTTGGGAAGAAAATAAAGCGAAAGAAATCTTGGAGAAAGAGCAAAATAAAAAGTGGCAGTAAATGAATTTTATAAGTCAAATAAAGCAAACAAATTGGAATAGAATAATCATTTTTTATGGATTGATATTGATAGGAACTTTTCTGATTCGTAAATGTCCTAATTTTATACAATTGATTTTTGGAGGTTTAGTTGATTTTCAACTGCCTTGGAATATGAATCATGGGTTGATTATTTTTCTGATTAGTTTACTTTTCTATAAATTCTCTAAGGTTAAAAAAGAAGTTTCTCTTTTAGGAAAAGAAAGTTTAAAAACATTGATTTTTCCATTTATATTACTCGTTGGTTATTCAATTTATGGGATAAATAACGATTACGGAATTAATAAACATTTGTGGGCAGCGATTTTTATTTCTGTTACGTTGCTTTATGATATTATGGAAGAATATACGTGGCGAGGTTATTTGAATGATGCTTTAGGCAATATATTTTGGATAATAAAAAGCATTATAACGGGAATATTTTGGGCAGTTTGGCACTTATTTATTTTTAAAGATTTCGATCAGTTTGGAGGTTTTGGAATTTTTATGTTATTGTGCATTGTTTTTTCTTTTGTATTAACTTTTTCAACAATTCGAACAAAATCGATTATCGTTCCAGCTACAATTCACGCTTTAATGGCTAAGACAAATCTTGCAACATTGATCATTTTTGTCATTATACTTGCTTTATTATTTGTTTGGAACAAAATTTTTGAAAGAAAACCGATTCGTGAATTAACTTAAAAAAAACTATGAAAATACTAATTATAGAAGATGAAAAGCCTGCAGCGCGTTTATTAAAGCGACGTGTAGAAAAATTGGGTTATCAAATACACGAAATGTTGCACTCTGTAGAAGAAAGTGTAGCGTGGTTGAAAACGAATCCAAATCCTGATTTAATTTTTCTGGATATTCAGTTATCAGATGGGTTATCATTTGAGATTTTTAATCAAGTAGATGTTTCGTCTGCGATTATTTTTACGACTGCTTATGACGAATATGTATTGAAAGCGTTTAAACTAAACTCGGTTGATTATTTGTTGAAACCTGTTGATGAAGAGGAATTGAAGTTTGCTATTGAAAAATTTGAAAGACAATTTCAGCAAGCATCTTCAAGTTTCAATCTAAATGAATTGAAAAGTCTTTTTTCGAATAATCAAACAGAAAAATTTAAAGAACGTTTTTCGATTAAAATAGGAACATCAATCAAAATTATAGAAATCGATAATATCGAATGTTTTTTTAGCGAAAACAAAGCAACGTATATTCATACAAAAGAAAACCGAAATTATTTGGTAGATTTTTCGTTGGATAAAGTGGAAGAACAAATCGACCCGAAAAAGTTTTTTAGAATTAATCGTAGTCAAATCATCCAAATCGATTCGATTAAAGAAATTACAATGTATTCTAATTCAAGATTAAAAATAATTTTGAATACTTACAATGAACAAGATATGATTGTGAGTCGCGAAAAAGTGGCAGATTTTAAGAATTGGTTGGATTAAGAATTGATTTATTGCTTTTTTATGAAAAATTGTTCATAAAAACTTCTATTTTTGCATCAACCAATTAATTATAACTAAATACGAATGGAAAATATAATATCATTTTTTCAGAAATTCTCTTTCAATCAAATCGGAACAACTTTCGCCGTACTTTTTGCAGTTATCGATATTTTAGGAAGTATTCCAATTATTGTAGGAATTCGGAGCAAAGTTGGACATATTCAGTCCGAAAAAGCCTCGATTGCAGCAGGAATTATGATGATTTCGTTTTTGTTTTTCGGAACAAAAATTTTGAAATTAGTTGGTGTTGATGTTCAGTCATTTGCTGTGGCTGGTGCATTTGTGATTTTTATCATCGCTATTGAAATGATTTTAGGAATTGAGATCCAGAAAGGAGTCGAATCTAACTCTGCATCCATCGTTCCTATTGCGTTTCCGTTAGTTGCGGGTGCGGGATCGTTGACAACTGTACTTTCGCTTCGTTCGCAGTTTGCAGATATTAACATTGTGATAGCGATTATATTAAATATGTTAATCGTATATTTGGTGCTGAAATTCGCAGGAAAACTCGAAAAATGGATGGGACCTGGCGTTTTATCGGTACTGAAAAAAGTATTTGGAGTAATTTTATTGTCAATCGCAATCAAATTATTTACGTCAAATATCGGTGCATTGTTTATGAATGAAATTAAAATTTAAAAATTCATTATCTAATGAAAACATATATTTATATCGCGACAATCGTTTTGTTGATAGGTTTAGGTTACAACCTATATGAGATGGATTATAAAGCTGGTTTTATGGCTGAAGAAAACTTTCGTAGCGTTTTAGGAATTGGAGCATCAGTTTGTGGATTAATTTTAGTATCTGTATACTTTAGTTTTTTCAGATTGCAAGCAAATCTTAAGAAATAAACAGTTTTACAACTTATAATAAATGAAAAAGATTAATCCTAGGATTAATCTTTTTTTGTTTGTATCGCTTCGTTTAATTTTTCTAATAAAGTTTTGACAGATTGTTCTATCACCTCAAAAGGTTGATGTTTTGTAGAAGTATAAATCATCACCAAATCAACCGAATAATTTTCATTAGGTTCAAGTAACAATTTATTCAATCTGTAAGCTTCTTTAGCACGACGTTTCAATAAATTTCGATCAACCGCGTGTTTGAATTTTTTCTTTCCAACACTTACTCCTACTCTTATATTGTAATCCGCTTTCGGTTTGATTTTGTAGACAAATCTAATCGGATGAGAAACAAATGTTTTTCCATCAGAAAACAATTCATCGAATGCTTTTCTGCTTTTAAGTTTCTCATTCTTACCAAAAGTCAATTTCATATTGCTAAATTCTACGTAAATTTGTAACTGCAAAAGTAAGTATTCTAAAAAGTTTTAGAATTATGTAACTTTGAAAATAATTTATTTTTATTTAAAACAAAAAAAGAACAATATGTATCCAGCAGAAATAGTAATGCCGATGAAGGCTCAGTTGACTTCTAATGGTTTTGAAGATTTAACTACTCCAGAACAAGTAGAAGCAGCAATCAAACAAGAAGGAACAACTTTGGTAATGGTAAATAGTGTTTGTGGTTGTGCTGCAGGTGCTGCAAGACCAGGAGTTGTAATGTCATTAGATAATGATAAAGTTCCTACACATTTAACAACAGTTTTCGCAGGATTTGATAAAGATGCTGTAGCAAAAGCACGTGAGTTTTTTGCTCCATTTCCTCCAAGTTCTCCAGCTGTTGCTTTATTCAAAGATGGTGAATTAGTACATATGTTAGAGCGTCACCACATCGAAGGACACTCTGCAGCAGCTATCGCAGAAAATTTAAAAGCAGCTTACAACGAGTTTGCTTAAGACTAAATTTGAAGGTTATTTCAAAAATATTTTAAAAAGTGGAGCAATTTGTTCCACTTTTTTTGTGTTCAAAATTCTTATAAAAAAGAGTTTTATAAATTTTAATTCGAGGAAAAGTTTAAAAACCTGAATTAACATCATAACATAAAATATATCATATCAAATTGATTGCTAAACCTATGAAATAGAGAAAAATGTATCAAAATAATCTGTAAATTAGCAATTCGAAATTTTTTAATATATTATTTAATAAACAAATGAGAATAGCAGTCGTAGGCGCTACCGGAATGGTCGGCAGAGTTATGCTCCAAGTTTTGGAAGAAAGAAATTTTCCAATCACTGAAATTATACCAGTAGCATCAGAAAGATCAATAGGAAAAACTATTGAATACAAAGGAAAAGAATACAAAATTGTATCAATGCAGGATGCTGTAGAAATGCGAGCTGATATCGCAATCTTTTCAGCAGGTGGAGAAACTTCCAAACAGTGGGCGCCTAAGTTTGCAGAAGTCGGAACAACTGTAATTGACAATTCATCGGCTTGGAGAATGGATCCAGATCGTCCGTTGATTGTACCAGAAATCAATGCAGATATTTTAACAACAAATGATAAAATTATCGCAAATCCTAACTGTTCAACGATTCAATTGGTAATGGTTCTTAATCCTTTACACAAAAAATACGGAATTAAACGTGTAGTTGTTTCTACTTATCAATCAGTTACGGGAACAGGTAAAGATGCTGTGGAGCAATTGAATGGAGAAATTGAAGGACGTGATGTAGCGAAAGTTTATCCATACCAAATTTTCAAAAATGCATTGCCTCATTGTGATGTGTTTGATGAAGAAACAGGTTATACAAAAGAAGAATTGAAATTGACTCGTGAGCCTCGTAAAATTATGCGTGTGGATGAAATGAATATTACAGCTACTGCGGTTCGTGTTCCTGTGCAAGGAGGACATTCGGAGTCGGTGAATATTGAATTTGAGAATGATTTTGATTTAGCCGAAGTTCGCAAATTATTAGCAGAACAGGAAGGTGTAACAGTACAAGATAATCCAGACACAAATACTTATCCAATGGCTTTCTATTCAGAAGGGAAAGACGATGTTTTTGTAGGTCGTATTCGTCGTGATTTATCTCAACCAAATGCATTAAATTGTTGGATTGTTGCGGATAATTTACGCAAAGGAGCAGCTACAAATGCGGTTCAAATTGCAGAATATCTAGTAAAACACAATTTAGTTGGATAATATTTTCAATTAAAAACTTATATAAAGTCGCTCTTGTAGCGACTTTTTTATGTTTAATGAATAAGTTTTCAGAACTTTAACAAATATTTTACGCTATCAAAGCAACCATAAGCGTAATTTTCGCATCTAAACACTGAGAAAGAAAAAGTATTTTGGACGAAAAACAACTCATAAAAGCTTGTATCAACAATGATTCGAAAGCACAGCGGCTGCTTTACGAAAAATATGATGCGCGATTTTTTGCGGTTTGTAAACGTTATTTTACCGATATACAACAAGCGGAAGATGCGTTGGTAAAAGGTTTTTTGAAGATTTTTCAGAATCTTGAAAATTATTCGTTCGAAGGAAGTTTTGAAGGATGGATGCGAAGAATTATGATTAATGAATGTTTGATGGAGTTGCGGAAAAATAAAATTTTTCACCTTAATGTAGACGATTACTCCTCTTCTATTTCATCTAATCAAGAAGCTTCGCAACAAATCGAAGAAGATGATGTGATGAAACTCCTCGATTATCTACCCGAAGGCTGTCGTCTCGTGTTTACCCTTTACGTTATTGAGGGATATAAGCACAAAGAAATTGCCGAAAGTTTGGGCATTACAGAAGGAACATCTAAATCGCAACTTAATTTAGCGAAGACGAAATTGAAGGATATGTTAAGTAAGAATGAAAATATAAAATCAAATTTATCGTGAACACAAACGATCCAATAGAAGATTTATTTCGATCAAGAAGTAGCGAAACAGTCGGCGAAAAGCCGAGTGATTTGGTGTGGAAACGTATTGAATCTGGTTTGCAGAAGGAGGAAAAGAAGAAGAAACCTATTCGCGAATTTGTTTCGAGTGTATGGTTTTCTGCTGCCGTTTTCGCGTTGATTGCGATTCCTTACTTTGTGCTTTTTATCGAGAATATTAATACTGAAAATAGAGAAAATTCACTTGAAATTGTCAAAACAAATGTCCCAGTTATCGAGCAATCGCCTGCTGAACAAGAAGAAATAGTGGTTTTGGAATCGAAAGATAAAGATTTGGAAAAACCTCTAGAAATAGTAAAGAATGATAAAGTTACAAAACAGCCTGTTTATAAAGTAATTGAAGGACATTCTGCTAGTGTAATTGCTGACGAAGGATATTTTCCTCAATTATCTAATGCTTCTGCATCGAATGCTCCAGTTACTTTATCAGCACCGCAAGCGATGGAAGCTCGTTCTAAGGTTTTAGATTCAATAGAAAAAGAAAGACAATATGCTAAAACAAGTAATCAGAATTTGGGTTCTATAAAAGATTCAGTTATTTCGGATAAGTTAGCTGGAAAAGCTTCTGGTATTGTAGTTGCAAATGGTGTAAGCAGACAAAATGCTAAGCTAAAAGATACTTCTGATGTGATGAAAATGACGGTTGTTGCAGAAACACGTGCTGCAAATGCTTCGTTAGAAACAGCTTCGGTGATGGAAGTTTCGCCAAAAAAATCTGTAATTGACAAATCTGCAATTGTTTATAAACCTTTAAAGTTTACAGTAAAATCGGATATTTTACGTACTAATTTTAAATTACAAAAGAAATTAAAAGATAAAATTTCGTTTGAAAGTACAACGAATAATCTTGTCATTACATTTGAGAAAGTAAATGATAAGATTGTTTTAATAACAAACGAACCAAAGGTTGATGCGACGCTTTTGGGAGTTTTGGAAAAAAATAAAAAAGAAATATTTAAATATTATAATAAATAGAGATTAAAAAAAGGTTCGCTTTTAGCGAACCTTTTTTTAATTATTTCCATATAAATTTATTGCATTTTCTTTGTCTTGATTCATCGCGATGATTAAATCATCTAACGAATCAAATTTCTTTTCATCTCGCAAATGTCCTAAAAATTCAAGGCGAATTGTTTCTCCATAAATATCTCGATCAAAATCCAAAATATTCACTTCTACTCGATGTTCACGAGAATTGGTAACCGTTTCTCTAAATCCGATGCTTAATAAACCTAAATATTTCTGATCATCCACAAAAACATCAACCGCATAAACGCCATCTTTTGGAATTAATTTATTGGGATCAACTTGTAAATTAGCGGTAGGAAAACCAAGTGTACGACCAATTTTGTCACCATGAACAACTTCTCCAGAAAGCGGATATTGATAGTTCAACGCTTTATTCGCATACGCGATATTTCCTTCGATAAGTGCATTTCTAATTTTTGTAGAACTCACCGCCACATCATTTTCTTCGACAGCTTGCAATTGAATCAAATTGAAACCATATTTTTTCGAAAGAACTTGTAATTGTTCAAAATTTCCTTCTCTATTTTTCCCGAAATGATGATCGTAGCCAATCACTAGCGTATCAATATTAATTTTATCAACCAATAAATTCTTGACAAATTCGACAGAAGTTACTTGCGAAAAATCTGTTGTAAACGCTTGAATAATCAAATGTTCTAACCCAAATTGACGCAAAACATTTTCTTTTTCCTCTAAAGTGTTCAAAAATTTAAGATCACAATTTGGTTGTAAAACCATTCGAGGATGTGGATTAAAAGTAATCAAAACACTTTTTCCATCAATTTCTTTTGCAATTGTATTGAGTTGTTTTAGAATAGATTGGTGTCCAATGTGCACACCATCAAACATGCCCAAAGTAAGGACAGGACGTTTGATTGGTTTGATTTCTTCTAAGGATTGATAAACGTTCACTAAAAATGATTTTGCACAAAATTAAGGCTTTCAAATCGAACTTCAAATCTATTTTTAATTTCCTTTGATTGTAATATTCTGATTACTAATCAAAATATTATGACAAAAATCTTAAAAAGTATATAAATTATACAATGTTTTTAACTTACCTTTGCACCCAAATAAAATAAACTAAATCATTTCATATAATGGCAAATCAAAAGAAAGGTAAGATTGCACAGGTTATTGGACCTGTAATTGACGTTATTTTTGATAACGCAGAAGGCCTTCCAAATATTTATGATGCATTAGAGGTTCCTCGTCAAGGAAAAGAAACATTAATTCTTGAAGTTGAGCAACACATCGGTGAAGATACTGTACGTTGTATCGCAATGGATAGTTCTGATGGTTTACAAAGAGGTCAAGAAGTTATCGCTTTAGGAAAACCAATTATGGTTCCTATCGGAGAAAACATCAAAGGACGTGTATTTAATGTAGTTGGAGATGCTATTGATGGTTTAGGGAATTTAGACAAAGAAAATGGTTTACCTATTCACCGTCCAGCTCCAAAATTCGAAGAATTATCAACATCTGCAGAAGTTTTATTTACAGGTATTAAAGTAATTGACTTAGTAGAGCCATACGTAAAAGGTGGTAAAATTGGTTTATTTGGTGGTGCCGGAGTAGGTAAAACAGTATTAATTCAGGAGTTGATGAACAACATCGCAAAAGGACACGGAGGTTTATCTGTATTCGCTGGTGTTGGTGAGCGTACTCGTGAAGGTAATGACTTAATGCGTGAGATGATTGAAGCTGGATTAATTAATTACGGTGAAGATTTCATGCACTCTATGGAAGGTGGATCTTGGGATTTATCTAAAGTAAACAGTGAAAACATGAAAGAGTCTAAAGCAGCTTTCGTTTTCGGACAAATGAATGAACCTCCAGGTGCACGTGCTCGTGTTGCTTTAACAGGTTTAACATTAGCTGAATATTTCCGTGATGGAGATGGACAAGGTCAAGGACGTGACGTATTATTCTTCGTAGATAATATCTTCCGTTTTACACAAGCAGGTTCTGAGGTTTCTGCCTTATTAGGACGTATGCCATCAGCCGTAGGTTATCAGCCAACATTAGCAACTGAAATGGGTGCTATGCAAGAGCGTATTACATCTACTAAAAACGGATCTATTACTTCTGTACAAGCGGTATATGTACCTGCCGATGATTTAACTGACCCTGCGCCAGCTACGACTTTCGCGCACTTAGATGCTACAACGGTATTAGATCGTAAAATTGCTTCATTAGGTATTTACCCAGCGGTAGATCCATTGAACTCTACATCTCGTATCTTATCACCAGCAATTATTGGTAAAGAACATTACGAAACAGCACAACGTGTAAAAGAAATCTTACAACGTTACAATGCTTTACAAGATATCATCGCGATTTTAGGTATGGAAGAGTTATCAGAAGAGGATAAGTTAGTTGTACACCGTGCACGTCGTATCCAACGTTTCTTATCTCAACCATTCCACGTTGCAGAACAGTTTACAGGTATCCCAGGTGTTTTAGTAGATATCAAAGATACAATCAAAGGATTCAACATGATCTTAGATGGTGAAGTTGACCAATATCCTGAGGCTGCATTCAACTTACGTGGTACAATCGAAGAAGCGATTGAAGCTGGAGAAAAAATGTTAGCAGAAGCTAAATAATATAATTTAACCATATAAAGAGTGCTTACGTTTCTTTTCTTTTTGAAAGTTGCTAAGTACTCTTTTTTTTAAAAACAATAGGATTATGCACTTACAAATTATTACGCCAGAATTCGTAGTTTTCGATGCAGAAGTAGATGCTGTTACTTTACCAGGTAAAGATGGTGAATTTCAGTTATTAAATAACCACGCTCCTATCGTTGCAACTTTAGGTGAAGGAACAATTAAAATTAAAGTTCACACAAAAACTTTCGAAGATTTCGATAATCAATCTGGCAAAGTTTACACTTCTCCATCAAACGAATCTACATTATTGTTAGATATCAAAGGAGGAACAATTGAAATGAGCAATAATAAAGTAATCGTTTTAGCAAACTAATTACTTTTTTATCATAAAACTTAAAAGGAGATCAATTTTGATCTCCTTTTTTTATGTTTTCTACTTAATATTCTCTTTTTTACTTCAAATTTTATTCTGTTTAAATCCTTTTTATAGATTTCGAAAGAAATATTTTTAACTTTTTGGCATGAATATTCTTTTTAAATCAATTTAATAGATTTATTTTCTAAAAACTAATTATAAATTTTATTATTTAGAAAATTATTCTAATTTCACATAAAATATAAAACTACAAAGTGTAGTTAGAAATGAATAATTTTTTTAAAGATGAAGTACAATTCTAAAAAACATTCTTTTGGACACGGCGTCCTGCTTCAGAGCATCTATAATTGTATCAATAGTAAAATTCGAATGTGCAGCTGCTAATTTTAGCTAACTAACCTACCCTACTATTTATTAATCGTAGTCACATTCAAAACAATTTTATTATGTCAACAGAAAAACAATTACATTTCGATACTTTACAAGTACACGCAGGTCAAGAAGTAGACCCATCAACAGGCTCTCGCGCTGTTCCAATTTATCAAACATCTTCTTATGTATTTAATGATGCCGAACACGGAGCAAATTTATTTGCTTTGAAAGAATTTGGTAATATTTACACAAGAATTCAGAATCCAACAACTGACGTTTTCGAAAAACGTATTGCTGCGCTGGAAGGTGGTGTTGCGGCATTAGCTGTTTCATCGGGACAAGCGGCACAATTTATTGCTTTAAATAATATTTTAGAATCAGGAGATAATTTTGTTTCGGCTTCTAATCTTTATGGCGGAACATATAATCAATTCAAAGTTGGTTTTAAGCGTTTAGGTGTTGATGTTCGCTTTGCTGAAGATGCAGATCCAGCAAAAATTGAATCATTAATTGATGAAAATACAAAAGCGATTTATGCAGAAACGATAGGAAATCCGAGTTTTAATGTTCCAGATTTTGAAGCAATCGCTGCAATTGCACAAAAATATAACATTCCATTTATTGTGGATAATACGTTTGGTGTGGGCGGTTATATTTTCAAACCTTTAGAGCATGGAGCAAACGTTGTCGTAGAATCTGCAACAAAATGGATCGGTGGACACGGAACTTCTATCGGTGGAGTTATCGTGGATGGTGGAAATTATAATTGGGGTAATGGTAGATTTCCACAATTTTCTGAACCATCAGAAGGTTATCATGGTTTAGTTTTTTCCGATGTTTTTGGAGTGAATGGTCCTTTTGGTAATATTCAGTTTATTATTCGTGCCCGCGTCGAAGGTTTGCGCGATTTTGGTCCAGCAATTTCACCGTTCAATTCTTTTTTATTGTTACAAGGTTTAGAGACGTTGTCGTTAAGAGTTCAGAAACATTTGGACAATACGTTAGAAATTGCGCGTTGGTTAGAACTTCATCCGCAAGTTGAAAAAGTGAATTATCCTGGATTAATTACTTCTCCAAGTCATCATTTGGCAAAAAAATATTTGAAAAATGGTTTCGGAGCTGTTTTATCATTCCAAATTAAAGGTGATGCAGACAAAGCGAATCAATTTATTGATAGTTTAGAATTGATTAGTCATTTGGCAAATGTTGGCGATGCAAAATCGTTAATTATTCATCCTTCTGCAACAACTCATCAACAACTGAGCGATGATGAACAAAAATCTGCTGGAGTTTTTCCTGGTTTATTGCGTCTTTCTGTCGGAATTGAATATATTGATGATATCAAAAATGATCTTCAGCGAGCTTTTGATAAAATTAAGTAAACAAAGTATTATTAGCTATAAATTAATTCAGTGAATTTTTATCAATATAATTATACAAAGCCATTTCAATTAGAAAATGGTCAAATTCTCGAAAATTTAACCATTGCTTATCATACAGCGGGAACGTTGAATCCCGAAAAAAATAATATCATCTGGGTTTGTCATGCTTTAACGGCAAACTCGGATGTTTTTGATTGGTGGGCTGGTCTTTTTGGAGAAAATGAATTATTCAATCCAAAAGATCATTTTATTATTTGCGCCAATGTGATTGGTTCTAATTATGGAACGACAAATCCGTTGTCTACAAATCCTGAAACAAATTCGCCTTATTATCGAGATTTTCCTACAATTACGATAAAAGATATGGCAAATGCGCACCAATTGTTGGCAGATCATTTAGGAATTTCAACTATTCATTTATTAATAGGTGGTTCACTCGGTGGTCAACAAGCGTTAGAATTTACGTTACTTGATCAAGTTAAAGTGGATAATTTGGTTTTGTTGGCGACAAATGCGGTACATTCTCCATGGGGAATTGCGTTCAACGAATCGCAGCGTTTGGCTATCGAAGCCGATTCAACTTTTAACGATAAAATTGAGGATGGAGGAAGAAATGGATTGATTGCGGCGCGTACAATTGCGATGTTGTCTTATCGTACCTATATTATATATGAACAGAAGCAAAAAGACAAGGATTCTGTTTACAACGATTTCAAAGCGTCTTCTTATCAAAAATATCAAGGTGAAAAATTAGCAAATCGATTTAATGCACATTCATATTGGACACTTTCGAAAGCGATGGATTCACAAAATTTGGCTCGAAAGAGAGAGTCTTTAGAGAAATCATTGGCTCAAATTTCATCCAATACAATAGTTATAGGTATATCTTCGGATATATTATTTCCGCCAAGTGAGCAAAAATTTATAGCGAATCATATTTCAAATGCAAAATTCATCGAAATTGATTCTATTTTTGGACACGATGGTTTCTTGGTCGAATTACAAGAATTAAATACAATTTTGGAACATCTCGTATAATATTATGGAATGAATAATTATATGAAGCTCGATTTATTCGAGCTTTTTTTATTTATAAATAGATTCTACTTCGTAGAATTTCTCCCGAGTAGTTCCTTCAAAAGTATCCATTTTGCTTTTCTTTTGTTCAAGAAAAGCAAAACGTCTAATCATTTTCTGCGGTAAAAACGGGCTTTTATCTTTTAAAACCTCGTATCTCACTTCTCATATCTAAAAAAAACAAAAAATATTTTCCATTGTACCAGCGACTTAAGATTAGAATGTAAAATAAAAGTAAAGTATGTTTGGAAAAACGAATAATCCAGCCGTATATTTGCAACCGCAATACGAAAGACGAGTAGTATTGTAGTTGACATAAGGACTTAGTAGCGACAAAAATTATTTAAAAATAAATTTGCGAGAATCTAAATAAGTATTATCTTTGCCATCCGATTCCGAAAGGGGTTTTTGGAGTGAAAGTAAGAATTGACTTATTGAAATAAAAGCTTTAAAATTTATCAAAATACAATTTGTTAGTTAAAAAATAAGTATTACCTTTG
>NZ_DFRA01000005.1:0-47430 GCF_002378465.1 Empedobacter sp. UBA3475
TTAACAAGGGGAAGATTACAAAATGATTTAATGTAAAAGTAATTTCTTTAATAACAGGCTTACAAGTTCCGATTTGGACACGAATCCAAACTTCTTTAGATGTCTGAATTTCATTTAATTCGAAATTGGTTATTCCTACAGAAATATTATCTTTAGCATCTTGTTCCGTTTCAAAATATTTCACTTGATGAGCAGAATAATAATCTTCTACAATTCGATCAGTATATTCGTCTAAATTTATTTGTGTTTTTCCATCTAAATCATCATCACAAATAGAAAAACGATCTTGATATATTTGAGGTTCTTCTTGTACAGAAACATTAATATGACCTTTCAAAGAACAACCAGTATTCAATGTGATTTCTACTTCGTAATAACCTGTTTCATCTACCACTAATGTTGCATTTGTTTCACCACTAATTTCCACACCATCTTTGTACCATTTATAGGTTGTAGCATTTGTCGTTGTCGCATCTATTGTTTCAGATGTTCCAGGACATAATACAACATCAGAACCTAAACTTTTTGAACCTATAAAACTTCCAGCTTTCAAGAAAACAGCAGAATCATAACGACCTTTTGAATCTCCATGATCAGCAATTACCAATTTGATATGATATTTTGTACCAGCTTCTATTTGCGCATTTGTTTTCAAAACTTTTGTTTGTCCATTGAAATTCGTTGGATTATTTGCAGAATTAAAACTTCCAAAATACGATATGTTTCGAGGACAATCTCTTGCGCCATTTATGGTTAATGAAGTTACAGGAATGGTTGTATTTGGAACTAATGCAATATTTTGATAAGGTTCAGAATTATCTGCTTTTTTGATTAAGAAGGCAAAAGCATCAGAGTATTGGCAATTACTTGATTGATATTCTTCTGAAAGAAACATATATTCGAAACTAATCTGATCTGTTGTAAGGTTTGATACAAAATCAAATTCGAGAGATGTAGCATTTAAAATATTATCATGAGGTAAATTAGATTGTATCAAAATATCAATTAAATCTTGATCTCCTCCCCAATTAGTTCCATAAAAACTTTGTAAAGTAGCATTTGGACCTTCAGCAGCTTTTGCTTTTCCAGTAGATAAAATAATTCCTTCAGAAAGATCAAAATTACTAGTTCCTTTTGTAAAATAACCATAGCTTATTTCATCATAAGCTCTATTGTATCCTGAAATATTAATATTAGAAATAGTAATACAACCTGTGTTTGTCCCAATAAATTTATCAATTAATTGTTCTTTTGATAAAGATGTGTCTACCTGAATATATTGACCAAATAAAAAACTATTTAGTGTAAAAGTAAAAAGGAGTAGGAGAATTATTTTTGAATAAAAATGCTTCATGAAAAAATAATTTAGACAAAAAAACTGCTAAATAACTTTAAAATATAAAGCTTATTCAACAGTTTTAGGAATTTTATTTACCGAAAGAATAGTCTTACCCTATCTTTCCTAAATTTTCTGCAATAGTTTCAATGAAAGATGTCAATGGTTTTTTCGCCATCATTTCGATCATCATATTGAAATTTCCATCAAAATCTAACGTAACATCAGACGAATTCTCATCAACAGCATCAATAGAAATTGTCAAAGTATATTCAAAAGCAGGTGCAGGAGATTCGAAAACAATTTTCGATGGCTCAACTGTCTCTTTCAAACGCATTCCAACCTTTGGTAAAGCACCAACACCAACCGTAAATCCTTTTCCAGATTCGTGAATTTCAAACGATTTAGTATCCTCTGGCATCAATTGCTCATAATTCTTCATATCCAACAAAAAAGTGTATGCTTCTTGTTGATTTTTTGCAAAACGGACTTTATTTGTATTTACCTTCATATCCTTGTGAGTTTTTTATAAATTTGTAACAAATCGTTCAAATGTACAAAGTTTTTTTTAATGAAAGTTTGTTAACTTTCAGCAACCAATCTAATCCAGAAGCAAAAAATATTTTGTTTCAAAATGAAGCTCAATTTGATGAATCTTTTCATTTATTATCATCAAAAACGGCAACTTTAGTCAATATTTTTAGTGAAGATATTGATGATGTTTGGACGAAATTCTTAAAATATTACAAACATATTCAAGCTGCGGGCGGAATTGTTCGTAATCCGCAAGACGATTATTTGTTCATTTTTAGGCTCGGTAAATGGGATTTGCCAAAAGGGAAAATGGAGAAAGGAGAGTCGAGAGAACAATCTGCAATTCGTGAAATTGAAGAAGAATGTAGTTTGACAAATTTGGAGTTGAAACGATTTTTAATGCCAACTTTTCACATTTATTTTTTGAGAGAATATATTATCAAAGAAACATTTTGGTTCGAAGTTTTTTATGACGGTGTTGAATTGCCTTTGCCACAAACTGAAGAAGGAATTGAGTCGGTTGAATGGAAAAAAGAGAATGAAATTCCTGAATTATTAGAAAATTCTTATCCAAATATTAAATTATTGATGGATAATTATTTAAATTTGAACTAAATAAAATTAATATGAAAAAATATATATTAACTTTTTGTGCCTTAACATCTTTTGCTTTGACAACTAATGCTCAAACGAAAAAAGAAACCAAGGTTAAAACTGAAAAAGCTTCTAAATCTCAATCAAAAATTTTAGATAACGGAACCGCAAAAATAGACGATTTATATGCGTATCAAGTGTATGGAGAATCGTTTGATATCAAAAATACATTAACAAAAAACGAGCTTGGAAAGTTATATGATAACATGAAAAGTGGTGATTCTTTGGAAAATGTTCAGTTTGTTTCGACGATAGAATCTGTTTGCAAAAAGAAAGGTTGTTGGATGAAAGTTGATCTTGGAAAAGGCGAAGAACAGTCGTTTGTGCGTTTCAAAGATTATGGTTTTTTTATGCCTTTAGATGGTGAAAAAGCGAATGTTGTCGTGCACGGAAAAGCTTTTGTTAGTGAAATTTCTGTTGAGAAATTGCGTCATTATGCAGAAGATGCAGGACAATCGAAAGAAGAAATTGCGAAAATTACAAAACCTCAGTTGCAATATAATTTTGAGGCTGATGGAGTTTATTTGAAAGAAAACTAATATTTTTAACTCAATAATTAATCAAAACCTTTCTATTTTTGGAAAGGTTTTTTTATGAAATCAAATCTATAAAATATGACAAACTTATTTCAAGCCAATCCAAATCAGTATTTTTCTTTGATAGGAAAATCGGTAAATGACGAATTATTTCAATCATTTCAAACTGAATTTGAATCTGACATTTCAGAGCAAAATATTTCTCAAGGAAAAATTGTATTGTACAAAGAAAAAGGTATTTCGATGAAAATTGTTGATGAAATGATTGTTTCGATTAAATTTTATCTTTCTCCAAATCCAATTTGTAAGGTGTACAAAGGTCTAAATATTTTTGATTTGAACCGAAATATTGATGAAACTCAAGTTCGTAAAAGTAATGATTATAAAAGAATTATTAATAATGATCCAAATCGTTTAGCAAATGATTATTGTCGTTTAAATTGTTTATTCTCTTTTGATTCGATGACGGGAGAATTCTTAACGATTGAAATATTAAACGAATTATAAGATGTTTTTCTGCTGAAAATTTTTGATATTTTCATTTAATAATAAACCTTAAATGAAAAAATATTTATTTTTAATTTCTTTATCATTTTTCTTTTTGCCGCAGCTCAAACAAATTACAATAAATCATTTATAGAGAACGATTCGCAAGTTTCTTATACGTACAAAGCGGTTTTCGATTCGGGTTCCAAAGAAGCAATTATCAATCGAATTTCGTCTGAATTTAAAGCACCAAATATCAACAAAAACGATTTGGTTTGGAATTATAACGGAAGTTATGAAATTGTTGTGCGAGAAAATGATGTGAATATAAATTTCGGGAAAAGCAATGATAATCAGGCTTTGTATGAAAAAGTGTAAGCATTAGGAAAGGATTTATCGACAATTGTCAGTCAACCCGTTTTTAAACATCGCTTGATTACAGAGAAATTTTATGTTGTAAATGATAAAGCAAATACATTTTCGTATCGTGGAGTTTTTACGCAGAATAAGAGAGCAAATATCAAGAAAAGTTTCGAAAAATATTTTGGAGAACCAACGTTAAAAACAGATATTTTTGATAGGAAAGCGGCTGATTATGATATCACGTTGAAGAAAGATCAAGTAGAATTTTTCTAATGAAAAATAATTCTGATGATTCATTTTATCATCAATTTCTGAATTTAGAGAAAGAATTAACTGAAATTATCATTAATCCAGGACCAAAAAATATATTGATTACAACCAAGAATTATGCCTTGAACGACAATCCGTTGTCGTACACATATAAAGTAGTTTTTCGACCGCAACAAAATGATATGGTAAAAGAGTTGATTGAAACACAATTTGGTGAAGGAACTTTAGAAGATTCTGTTTATATATGGACTGGAAGAGGAAGTTTTGAAATTATTTTGAATGATAATTCGCTTAAAATTGAGATTCAAAAAGTACCGATAATCAATAGGTTGTAGATAAAATTATAAATCTTGTAGATAAAATTCTTGCAACAAAAAATATAAATAATACAAATACTTAAAAAATAAGCTACAATTATTTTGTGGCTTTTTTTGTGTTAACGCTTCGTTAACCGTTCATTAACCAATGCAAACCAATCTTTTTCAGAATTTTATAAAAAATAAAAATATGAAAAAGACATTATTTATAGCAATAACTTTATCAGCTTTAGCTTGTAACGGACAAACAGCAAAATCACACGCAGTTGCCAAATCTTCAGGATCAACAACTCATTCTAATGTTTCGGTTAGTGTGAGCGATAGTAACGAAGTTTATTCGTATTCGGCGATTTTTGATAAACCAAAATCTAAAGCTGCAATAAATGAAATAGAGAAAGCTTTTGGAAAGCCAACGACTGAAGGAAAAAACTATGTTTGGCGAGAAGGAGAATCTTTAGAAATAAAGGCACGTGAAGGAAAAATTTCGATAGAATTTGATAAAGGTTCTACAAAATTATATGAAAAAGTGAAAGAATTGGGTGAATCTATTTCTGCGGTTGTCGGAGAAAAATAATCATTCTAAAACATAAAAACGGAAGTCAAATTAGGCTTCCGTTTTATTATTTTGATATTCATAATTCATAACTAATCATTTATAATTAGATTACTCTTTATAAATCAAATATTTTGCTCTTATTTTCTTGAAAGCTTCCAAATCTTTTTGCCAAGTTGCTTTTATTTCTGCTTCTGATAAACCAGCTTCTATTTGTTTGCGCAATTCATCAGTTCCAGAAAGTTGATCAATCCACAATTTTTTACCATTCATCGTCCAAAAAGGTTGCTTCGTATTATTTTTATATGCATTGATTAACCATTTCAAATTGATGGCAGATTGATACGGAACATCCGATAAATCCTCTCCGTAACAAACTTCATCTTTGAATTTTGGACTTGTTGCACCAGGTTTTGAAGTTGGCGTATATTGAAAAGACATATTTTTTAGGAATGGTGAACCATAAACCTGAAACTGAATATCTGTTCCACGACCTTCGTTAACGTTTGTCCCTTCAAACAAACATGTACTTGGATATAAATTAATCGCGTGAGCATTTGGTAAATTAGGCGATGGTTTCACAGGTAAATTGTACTTGGACTGATGGGTATAATTGATAAGCGGAATAATTTCCAAGTCTGCTTTTATACTATTTGCTAACCAACCTTCACCGTTGATCATTTGCGCATATTCGCCAATCGTCATTCCATAAACAATCGGAACATTGTGCATTCCAACAAATGATTTATACTCGTTTTTCATCACAGGTCCGTCCACATAATGTCCGTTAGGATTTGGTCTGTCCAACACAATTACTTTCTTGCCATTTTCAGCCGCAGCTTCCAAAACATAATGCAAAGTAGAAATGTATGTGTAAAAACGTGCGCCAACATCTTGCATATCAAAAATCAAAACATCTACATCAGAAATCTGATTTGCTTTTGGTTTTTTATTATCACCATAAAGCGAAATAATTGGTAAGTTAGTTTTTGTATCAACACCAGATTTTACTTTTGTACCAGCATCAGCATCTCCTCGAAAACCGTGTTCTGGCGAATAAAGTTTAACCACATTGATTTTATGTTTTAGTAACAAATCAACTGTATGCATCGTTGTTCCATTAATGGTTGCAATTCCTGTTTGATTCGAGATTAATCCAACTTTTTTACCTTTTAATTTCGAAAGATAGTTAGCTGTATTTTCTGCTCCAACAAGAATAGTTGAATGATTATCTATTGTTTTTGATGTATTATTTTGAGCTAAAATTGGAGTAGAAAAGCCGAAAAAAATAACTGAACTAAGTAAACCAATTGATGTATATTTGACAAAGTTTTTCATTTCGTTTTGAATCATTTGAATTTAGGCGAATTTAAAGCCTAAAGTTAGTTTTAATCTTATAAAAAATATATAATTTGAGTTTTTCTTGGTGGTTTTCAAAAAAAATTGCGCTTGGTAAAAATACTAAAAATAACTTATCGAGTATTATTATTCGAGTAGGTCAAATTGCGGTAGCATTAGGGTTGATTGTTTCTTTGGTAACGATTTCGACTGGTGTTGGTGCAAGAAAGGCAATCAAAGAAAAGTTGGCCGATTTTAATGGTCATATTACGATTAGAAACTACAATAGTAATACGTCATTAAATTCTGATTCATTATCACTTCATCAAGCTTTTTATCCAAAGTTTAAATCGATTCCAGAAATAGAACATGTACAAGCAATTGCCAATAAAAGTGGTGTTATCCGAACGGATGAAAACTTTAGTGGGGTTGTGTTCAAAGGAGTTGGAACAGATTATGATTCGGTTCGTTTCGATAAATTTTTGGTAAAAGGACATTTTCCGCGAATCAATAAAGATTCGATAATGGATGAGGTTTTATTATCGAAAAAGATTGCGGATGAAATGAAATTGGATGTTGACAGTTCGTTTGTGATGTATTTTATTCAAGAAGATACAAAGCCTATTTATCGTCGATTTACCATTTCTGGATTATTCATAACAGATATCAAAAACTTTGACGATCAAATAATGTTTGGTGACATCAAGCATGTACAACGTCTTAATCGCTGGGATTCGAATACAGTTGGCGGTTTCGAATTATTTGTAAAAGATGTCGAAAATATTGATCCTGTTGCAAAGCGTGTGCAAGAAAATATTCCATACAATTTATATGCAGAATCTGCTACGGCTTCATTTGCTCAGATCAACGATTGGATTTCTATTTTCGATAAAAATATTGTCATTATTCTTTTTATCATGCTTTTTGTGGTGGTGATTAATATGGTGATGGTTTTATTGATTTTAATTTTAGAACGAACACATTCAATTGGAATTTTAAAAGCATTTGGTGCGACAAATTGGCGAATCCGAAAATTATTCATTAATTACGCATTATTTATTATGTTACCAGGATTAATTGCTGGAAATGCAATTGGACTTGGATTATTATTCATTCAGAAATATTTCGGAATTATCAAACTTCCGGCAGAAAACTATTATTTATCAACAGCTCCAGTCTATTTAGATGTTGGCACAATTGTTTTATTGAATGCAGGAGCGTTATTAGTTTGTGCAATTGTATTACTTTTGCCTTCGTATATGATATCTAAAATTACACCTGCAAAAGCGATTAATTTTAGATAAAATTTAATGTTTTAATTTAAAAGTTAGAAAAAAATGAAATACGCAAACAATATATTAGAAACGATTGGGAATACACCTTTGGTTAAAATTAATAAGATTACAAAGGATTTACCATGTACAGTTTTAGCAAAAGTTGAATATTTTAACCCTGGTCATTCTTGTAAAGATCGTATGGCGTTGAAAATGGTCGAAGATGCCGAAAAAGATGGTCGTTTAGTTCCTGGGGGTACAATTATCGAAGGTACTTCTGGTAATACAGGAATGGGATTGGCTTTGGCTGCTGTGATCAAAGGTTACAAATTAATTTGTGTGATTACAGACAAACAATCGAAAGAGAAAATGGATATTTTGCGAGCTGTTGGTGCAAAAGTTGTCGTTTGTCCTACAGATGTTGAGCCAGATGATCCACGTTCTTATTATTCAGTTTCGAAACGTTTGGCAAAAGAAACGCCGAATGGTTGGTATGTAAATCAGTACGATAATCCATCGAATGCACAAGCGAATTATGAGCAAACTGGACCGGAAATTTGGGAACAAACAGAAGGAAAAGTAACGCATTTTATTGTTGGAGTTGGAACTGGAGGAACAATTTCAGGCGTTGGAAAATACTTAAAAGAAAAAAATCCTAACATTAAAATTTGGGGAGTTGATACGTATGGATCAGTTTTCAAAAAATATAAAGAAACCGGAATTTTCGACGAAAACGAAGTGTATTCTTATGTAACAGAAGGAATTGGTGAAGATATTTTACCTGAAAACGTAGATTTTGATATTATTGATGGATTTACAAAAGTGACTGATAAAGATGCAGCGGTTTATACGCGTCGTTTAGCTTTAGAAGAAGGTTTGTTTGTAGGAATGTCTTCGGGATCTGCGATAAAAGGATTGTTGCAAATGAAAGACGAATTCGGACCAGATGATGTTGTAGTGGTTTTATTCCACGATTCAGGTTCTCGTTATGTAGGAAAAATCTTTAATGATGATTGGATGCGTGATAGAGGATATTTGGACGAAGAAATCAAAACGGCTGTAGATTTAATCAAAGAACATGTCGATAAGCCTTTGGTTACGGTTCGTACAGAGGAATTGGCCTCTCATGCAATTGATCGTATGCGTCGTTTCAAAATTTCTCAAATTCCAGTAACGGACGTGAATGGAATTGTTGGTTCTTTGGATGAATCAGATTTGTTTCAAGCATTTTTAGAAGATAGAAATGTTGCTGAAAAACCTGTTCACGAAATCATGGGAAAACCTTATCCAGTCGTAAAAGCGGGAACATCTATCGAAGAAGTTTCGAAGTTAATTACAAAGGATAATCAAGCTGTTTTAATAGAATTAGAAAACGGAAAATATCATATCATCACAAAATATGATATTATTAACTCGATTAAATAACAAAAATCCTATCTTTGAAGCGATATGGGAATTGTATTAAAAGGTCAGAATTTAGTAAAAGATTACGGTAAAAAACACGTCGTAAAAAATGTGTCTTTTCAAGTAGAACAAGGAGAAATTATTGGATTATTAGGACCAAATGGTGCTGGTAAAACGACTTCTTTCTACATGATTGTTGGTTTGGTAAAGGCTACGCAAGGAAAAGTTTTTTTAGATAAACAAGATATCACAAACGATGCGATGTACAAACGCGCGCAAAAAGGTATTGGATATTTGGCGCAAGAAGCCTCTGTTTTTCGTAAACTTTCTGTAGAAGATAATATCAAATCAGTTTTACAATTCACGAAACATTCCAAAAAAGAGCAACAAATGCGCACAGATGCTTTGATTGAAGAGTTCTCGTTAGAGCATGTTCGTAAAAATCGTGGTGATTTACTTTCTGGAGGTGAGCGTCGTCGTTGCGAAATAGCACGATGTTTGGCAACAGAGCCTAATTTTATATTATTAGATGAGCCTTTTGCTGGAGTTGACCCAATTGCGGTTGAGGATATTCAGAAGATTGTACGTTCGTTAAAAGATAAAAATATCGGAATCTTAATTACAGATCATAATGTATCGCAAACGCTTGCAATTACCGATAAAACGTATATTATGTTCGAAGGTAAAATCTTGAAAGAAGGTTCGCCTGAAGAGTTAGCGAATGATGAAGATGTTCGTCGCGTTTATCTAGGTGAAAACTTTATGTATCAGCAGATATAAATTACAATATAGTATTTTCTAAACCATTCAATTTTGAGTGGTTTTTTTGTTTTAAATTACTTCAAAATGATACAAAATTAAGATTTACTTAATTTTAAAAGTTTCTCATTTTAGCAGTTACTTTTTCGATATATTTAAGTACTAAAACTTACTGATAAAGAATGCTAAAACTTAATTATTATTTTATTTGCTTAATTTCAATTTTTGTGTTGAATAGCTGTACACACGAAGAAGATGCGATAAAAGAACCAAAAAAATCTACAAATAGAGGAGGAGTGGTGCTTACGTTTGATGATGATTATGTGGACGAATGGTTCAATGCGAATATAAAATTGAAACAATACAATTGGAAAGGAACGTACTATGTAACGCATTTTGATAAGCTTTCGGAGAGTCAAATACGTGAGTTAACTTATCTGCAACAAAACGGAAATGAGATTGCTGCGCATGGTTTAAATCACGTTCATACAACAAAGTATATAAAAGAATTTGGAGGAAAAGAATTTATTGACAAAGAAATCACTCCAATGCTAAGTTTGATGAAAAACAAAGGACTTGATGTAACCGATTTTTCTTATCCTTATGGCGATCGAAGTGTAGATTCGGATCAATTACTTTTCAATCATTTTAAAACATTAAGAGGAACAACTTATGGAAACGAAGCGCCTAATTTTCAGAACTGTTATTATCAAAATAAACCGTTATTTTTTGGTTTAGGAATCGATAATAGTTACGAGCATTTTAATGTGCCTTATTATATTTCGTTGTTGCAATATGCAAAGGATAACAATAAGATAGTCATTTTTTACGCGCATAAAACAGTTGCAAAAGCAATTAATAATTATGAAACTGAATTTAAAACCTTAGAAGAGATTTGCAAGTTTGTGAAGAATAATGATATGAAGTTTTATACAGTTAATGACTTACAAAAATTGAAATAAAAAAATGCTCAAATTCTTGAGCATTTTTCGTTTATTCTATAAAAAGTAAATCTCCTTTTTGATTAACAGCCTCTTTGAAATAAAGATAAACATCTTGTATATCAAAACGTCTAAAATTGATAGCGTTAGAAATATTTTGTTCAGGAAGTTGATAAATCATTTCAAAATTTAACATGCTACCAAAACCAGAACTCTCGATTTTTTCGACCAAAATTCCTAAAGATTCTAATCGTTCAATCAACCGATTAATTTCCAAATCATTATGTTTCATAATCTGTAAAACTTACTATTAAAGCGGTTTCAAAGCTAAAACATAAATTTTTAAAATAAGATTTTGAGAAATAAAATTATATGTTAAACCTTTCGATTCAAAACTTAATTCTCTCTCTTATAATTAATTATTTTAGAATATTTTTTAAATAATCTAACACATTTTCTATCGAATCAAATTGTTTTACACCATATTTTTCTGCCGTAATATCAACATTTCCTTTTCGCCAAAAACCATCTGGACAAATCACCAAAAGTTTTCCACTTTTTGCATACAATCCCATTTCTAACAAACTAATCGGACTTTTAGAATCTTTTCCAAAAAACATAATAATATAGTCTGCATTTTCTAATGCATTCAACTCCCATTCCACTTGTTTGCGAAATTCGGGCTCTTCTTTCACAGGCTTCCAAGCGGTATTCCAATCATCACGACGAGGATTTAGCAAGATGACTTTTTCATTTTTCAATTCTTTTGAAACCTTCGCTTGCCAATCTTCAGAATTTCTCATATCAATTGTTCCGCCCAAAAATATCTTTGTACGTTGATCATTTTTAGGAAGTTTATTCGGCGATTTTATTTCAAGAGATTGAGCAAAAATTGTAGTATTCAATAATAGAAATAAGGCAAATAAAATTGCTTTCATGTTGTTTTTGTTTCTGTAAATATAATGAGGTTGTTGATTTTGTATTTAATGACTTTTGTTAGAATTGGCTTGAAACAAAGAATATTTAACATAGATTTTATACTTTTTGAATAGATTTGAGGTTGTTTAGTATAAATAATAATCATACATGAAAAAGTTATTACCTTTTTTTGCTGCTTTTGTAATCTTTTCTTGTCAAGAAGACGAAGTGACAACTCCAGTCAAAGAACAGCCTACGAATCCTCAACCAACGGAAACTGAAATTTTCAAATTCGATAAAAATGTTTCAATTTTAGATGCATACTATTACAAAGGAATAAACGGAAAAGATTATCCGGTAGAAGCAGAAGCTTTTTTCAAGAAAACGTGGACGCTTTACGAAGATCCTTCTGTCAAATCTATTGAATTGAAAAAAGATTCGATTATAATCAATGAAGAATTGAAAACGTCTAAATTTAAATCAACTATAGAAGAAAATAATCTGTATGCTACTGACGGTTCAAGAAAAATATTGTTGGGTCGAATTGATAAAACAACAAATTCATTTTATTTGTTCAAACATTTTGAGTCTTATGCTGTTGTAGATCCTGAAAATGGAAGTTCTGCTTCTGGTAAAAGTTCTTCTTTTGGAAAAATTACAAAAGACAATATTTTTCCAAGAATTATAGATAAGCCTGAAAGTTTAAAACAAGAAGGAGCTTATGTTTTTTGGAATAATGTTGAATATAAATTTGTGAAATAATAACAAAAAAAGCTAAGTGTCAATTGACGCTTAGCTTTTTAAATTTAAATATTTGGATGATATTGATGTGACACTATTTTGTTGGCTCTTTGTGAGCTTTAGGCGTATGTACGATATAGAAATAAACAGATTTATCATCATTAGACGGATAAATTCTGTAAGTAAATTCTTGTTTTGTTAAAACTGTAATGTCAACAATTCGTGTAAACAAAACTTCTACTGCATCATTTTTAGCAACGATTGTTCTTGTTTTTCCTTCTTCAGAAACAGACCAATCTCCTTTCATTTTTGGCGTATCATCTAAATTGAACATAGTAAATGTATCATCTTTTTTGAAATAGGTATAACCTACAAAATTAGAAACATTAGTGTCTGTTAAGGCTACATTTTGTCCTTTATTGTTCAAAGCATTAGTTGTTTCCCAAGAAGTAAAGGATAAAATTTCGCTTGGCGTTAATTGCTCTGTAATTCCTGAATCATCATCATTGTTACAACTAAAAAGTGTTAATCCAACCAATAATACAAAAATGCTTGTTGTAATTCTTTTTAAAAATATTCATGTTTTATTTTTTGATAGCACAAATAAACTCAATATTTAATGGCTTAAATTGTAGATTTTATTCTCATCATTGGATAAATTATTGTTGAGTTGAATAAAATAAAAAAGCTGAAAATCAATCCTGATTTTCAGCTTCAAAAAATTACTTTTTAGCTTTTTTGGTTGGTTTTTCTTCAACAACATCTTCCTCATAATAATACTTATGTCTCGGACGTTTTACACCATAAGAGCCATTCACAATTTTTCCTCTTCTCGATTTTTTATCGCCTTTTCCCATTATAAATGTTTTAAAATTAATAAATTCGATTACTTTCTAGCCAAGTTAATAATTTCAATTTAGTTGGACAATAGATTTACAATTCTTTATCATTTAATCTAACTTTGCGACATCATTTGGCGTGGAGAAAAATTAATTTTAAACCAAATAGAAATGAGTAGAAATACAGATGCAAATAAAAAAGCGCATAAGAAAAAGTTAGATCAAAAGAAACGTAAAGCGCAAGAAGCCGAAGCTGAACGCAAAGCTCGATTAAAAGCAATCAATCAACGATTTAATGATAAAAATAAACCAGAAACGGAAGAATAATGATAAAAATTCTACATACAGCCGATTGGCACTTGGGCAAAAAATTGGATAGTTTTTCGCGATTAGAAGAACAAATTTTAGTGATGAACGAGATTATCGAAATTGCAGATCAACAACAAGTCGATTTGGTACTTATTGCGGGCGATTTATTTGATAATTTTAATCCAAGTGTGGAAGCTGTAGAATTATTTTATAAAACATTAAAAAGACTTTCGAATAACGGAAAACGTCCTGTTGTAGCGATTTCTGGTAATCACGATTCTCCAAGTTTGATTGATGCGCCAGATCCGTTGGCACGCGAATGTGGAATTATTTTGATTGGTTATCCAAATGCAAAAATTCAGGAATTTGAATTAAATGATTTCAAAATTTTAAAATCTGTAGAAGGAATGATTGAATTGAAATTAAATTCTTTCGATTACCCGATTCGAATTATTCATACGCCTTATGCAAACGAAATTCGTTTGAAACAATATTTTGGAGAGAATAAAGAAGATGCATTGAATGAAGTTTTAGCGACAAATTGGAAAAATATTGCGGATGAATATTGTGACGAAAATGGTGTTAATTTATTGATAGCACATTTGTATATGAACCAAAAAGGTGCTGAAATTTTAGAGGAACCAGAAGGCGAAAAACCGATTAAAATTGGAAATGCAGATATGATTTTTTCCGAAGCTATTCCGCCTCAAATTCAATATACAGCGCTTGGACATTTGCATGGTTTTAAGAACATCGGAACAGAAGAAAAACCTGTTGTGTACAGCTCTTCGCCTTTGTGTTATAGTTTTTCCGAAGCTGGTCAAACCAAGTATGTTTCGGTAATAGAAGCAGAACCAAATAAAACTATTTCTTATCATAAAATTGAATTAAAGCATGGAAAACCGCTTATTCGAAAAACTTTTGATGATATAAATTTAGCTGTAGAATGGTTGAATGAAAATCAAAATGCGTTGGTTGAATTGATTTTAGAAAGTGATTCTTTTTTGAAAGCTGATGAACGAAAATTGATTTATCAATCACATGATGGAATTATTCATTTGATTCCGAAAGTTAAAAATCAAGAGGTTGAAATGGTTGAGTATAAGTTTGCAGATCAAACAAAAGATATGAAGGAATTGTTTGCAGATTATTTCAAATCGAAAAATGGAAATCAAGAACCAAACGACGAAATAAAGGATTTGTTTAACGAAATTTTGAATTCATAATGATTCCAGTAAAATTAACCATAGAAGGACTTTATTCGTATCAAGAACGTCAAACAATTGACTTTTCTGAATTAACAGAAGCAGGATTATTTGGAATTTTCGGGAATGTAGGTTCCGGAAAATCGTCAATTTTGGAAGCGATTATGTACGTTTTGTATGGCGAAACAGAACGTCTAAATTCCAAAGATAAGCGTGCTTACAATATGATGAATTTGAAATCGAATTTGGCATATATCGAGTTTGATTTCTATAATTTTGAACAAAAATTATTCAGAGCAACACGTGAATTTAAAAGAAATTCGAAACGTTTTGAAGATGTAAAATCGCCAATAGTTGTTTTTTATGAACAAAAAGACAATGAATGGATTCCGCTTAATCATTCGAAAGCAGAAGAAATAATTGGGTTGAGTTACGAAAATTTCAAACGAACAATTATTATTCCGCAAGGGCAATTCAAGGAATTTATTGAGTTGGGTGCAAAAGATCGAACACAAATGATGAAGGAAATTTTTGGACTTCATCGTTATGATTTACAAGATAAAGTTGCAGCTTTAAATTCTCAAAACTTAACGAATTTGAATCAACTAGAAGGGAAATTATCTGGATTTGAAGAAGTTTCGGAAGAAAAAATAAAAGAGCTTGAAGAAAATTTGATTGAGCAAACAAAAGTTACCAATCAAGTTCAAGAAGAATATAATCAAATGAATGAATCATTTCAACGTTTAAAAGCGTTGAAATCAGATTTTGAGACTTTAAAACAAAAGAAAATTGATTTTGAAAAAGTTTCAGTTCAGAAAAATGAAATGGATCAACGAAAACTTGAAATTGAGCGCTATGAATTGATTTTTAATGCGTTTTCTCAACTTTTAGAAAATCATAAAAAACTTTCAAATCAGATTGAAGAAAAGTCAATTTCAGTTGAAAATCAACAAAAACAACTGACTTTAATCGAGAATCAAATCAAAGAAATTTCGAACCAAATTGAAGCGATTAAAACTGATTATGAAACTTTACCAATAAAACGAAAAGAAGAAACAGATTTAGAATTAATAGTTCAAATTTTAACTTTTTCAGAGGAGATAGAAAAGTTAAAAGTAAGAACAGCAAAAGGTTTGAAAGAAGTTGAAGAGGTTCAGAAAAATGAACAGAAAATTGAAGCTTCAATCAAATTATCTGAAAAAGAAGTCAAAACTTTAGCTGAGTCAAAAATAGATGCGCAAACATTGATGGAGGTTGGAAATTGGTTTGTTCAGAATCAAAATTTGCAACAATCTATTCAGAAACAACAAACTAAAATAGATGAGCAAAAGCAACAAATTAATGTTTTCGAAGCTCAATTCAAAACAGATAATATTGAAATTTCAAGTTTTGAAAATTGGTTTAGTTCTGAATTTGAAAAGCTTGAATCAACTAAAAAATCAATTGAAAAACAGAAAAATGAATTAGAAGTTCAGCAAAAGTTGGTTCATTTTGCACATAATTTACACGAAGGTGAATCTTGTCCGCTTTGTGGCGCTTTAGAGCATCCGAATATTGTTGAAATTGATGATATTTCCACGAAATTTGAAGTTGTAAATAATGAATTAAATCAAATTGATGAAAAGTTAAAATCGCTTCAGAAAAAACAAAATGAAGTTCAGAAAATGATTGATCAAAAACAGTTTATTGAAAAACAAATTGCACAAGAAAATCAAGTTTTGAATGATCTGAAAATTGAACAAGAAAATCATCTGAATTTGTTTGTTTGGAAAGATTTTGATTCGAAAAATGTTGAATTATTTGAAGAAAAAAAGAAAGCAGCTGTTGCTTTGGACAAAACAATTTCGGATAAAAATAAAGAGATTGAAACTTTTCGTGAAACTTTAGAGAAAGAACGTGAATCTGTTGAAAAATATAAAAATGCTTTAGAAAAATTTAGATTAGAAGAAGCTGAAAAAGCTTCTCAAATCAAGCAAAATCAAGCAAATTTGAAAGTCTTGAAATTTGAAGATTTTCAAAATCAAACAACAGAAAATGTGCTTCAAAATTTGAATGATTTAAAGTTAAATAATACAAAAATTGAACAAGATTATATTCAATTTACAGACAGTTTAAATCAATTGAATCCAAAATTAGCTTCTCAAAAAACTTCAATTGAATTAGTTGAAAAACAACTTATTGAGTTAAAAGAAGAGTTGGCTATTAATCAAAATCAAATAGAAAAAGCATTAGAAAAATATCAAATACAAAACATTGAAGAGGTTCAATTTGTTTTAAATCAGAAATTTAATGTTTCTCAAATCAGAAAAGAGTTGGAAGATTTTCGAATTTTGTATGAAACGTTGAAAAATTTAATTCATGAATTAGAGCAAAAATTATCGGAAGTTTCTTTTGATGAAACGATTTATAAAATACAAGAAGAAAAATTGATTTTTGTGATAAATCAATTGAAAGAAGCTACTGAAGTTGTTACTAAAATAAAAACTGAAATTGAGCGATTGAATAAATCTTTTACAGAAAAGAAAGATTTGTTAATTGAATTGGAAAAGTTGAAAAAGCGAGCGGCTAATTTACAAACGATGCGAAATTTGTTTAATTCAGCAGGATTTGTGCAATATGTTTCGTCAATTTATTTGAAACAATTATGTGATAACGCAAATGTGAGATTTCATCGAATGACGAGAAATCAATTGAGTTTACAAATGAATGACAACAATGATTTTGAGATTATAGATTATTTGAACGAAGGTCGTTCACGTAGTGTGAAAACGCTTTCTGGAGGACAATCTTTCCAAGTTTCGTTGAGTTTGGCTTTGGCTTTGGCAGAAAGTGTGCAAACAAATGCGAAGTCGGAAAAGAACTTCTTCTTTATTGATGAAGGTTTTGGAACGCAAGACGCAGATGCGGTAAATATCGTGTTTGAAACGTTGATGAGTTTACAAAAAGAGAACCGAATTGTCGGAATTATTTCTCATGTTGACGAATTAAAAGATCGAATTCCAGCTGCGCTACAAATCACAAAAGATGAAGAAAAAGGTAGTTTGATAGAAGTTGTTTCGTAAGGTATAATGATTATAAAATAAACCCCAAGATTAATTCAATCTTGGGGTTTATTCATTATATGATGATAATAATCTTATTCCGTAACCTCTGATTTATTCGAAATTAACGACCAAATAATTGTTGTTAATAAAACTCCACCAATTATTGACAATGAGATAGTCGATTCAAAATGATAGAATGGCATAATAATCATTTTAATTCCGATAAAACTTAAAATAATCGCTAAGCCGTAATGTAGTTTATTGAATTTATCCATTGAATTTGCCAACAAGAAATACAACGATCGTAGTCCTAAAATTGCAAAAATATTAGATGAATATAGAATAAAAGGATCGTCTGGAGCAACAGCGAATATAGCGGGAATACTATCTACAGCGAAAACCAAATCAGTTACTTCAATTACCATTAAAGCGACGAAAAGTGGTGTTGCCATTTTAATTCCGTTTTGTACAGAAAAGAATTTATCTCCATCAAAATTTGGTGTAACTTTAAAGAATTTGTGTACCAATTTAACACCAAAATTTTGTGATAAATCTTGATTTTCATCATCATCACTTGATTTCCAAGATTTGATTCCGGCGACAATTAAGAAGAAACCAAACAGTGTTAAAACGACATTTGGACGGAAGAATTGTTTTGCTTCAAAATTTGCATGAGTTGCTTCATCACCAAGATTAAAGTGCCAATCTCCAATAGAAAAAGCTGGTAAATAAGTCATTTTAATTAATTCAACTCCTGCAAAAATAAAGATTGCTCTAAAAAGAAGAGCACCTAAAATTCCCCAAAAAAGGACTTTATGTTGATATTCTTTTGGAATTTTAAAGAATCCAAAAACGAGTATGAAGACGAATAAATTATCTACGGATAAGGCTTTTTCTATCCAATACGCCGCCTGGAATTGCGAAAATTTATTGATGGCAAATGCATGTCCATCTGCTTCTTTAAAAACGAAATAAATCACTCCACTAAAAATCATCGCCAAGGAAATCCAAACGATGGTCCAAGTAAGCGCTTCTTTGTTCGAAACCACGTGCGCATTTTTATTAAAAACACCTAAATCAAGTAGTAACATAATAATTACTGCAACCCCAAAAACAGTTATTAGTCCAGGATGATTCAACATGCTATCCTGTACAACACTGAAAATACTCATATAAATTTATTTAATTTGACAATTTACTATAAATTTACCAATCCTAACTTGATTGGCCTTTAAAAAATGTTTCTAAAAAAGAAAAAACAAGCAAAATTAATTTATTCCGGAATGAAAAGAGTAATCGCATACGTATTCTTAACAATTATTTTACCTATAGCTTCGAAAGCGCAACACGTTTCGCCATTGTACAAAGATTCTATTCAGATGAAATGGGTGAATGAGAAGTATAATTCAATGTCATTGGAAGAAAAAGTAGGTCAGTTATTTATCGTTGCAGCCTATACAAATAGAGATGTGGTGCATGAAAATGATATTCAAAAATTAATTGAAGAAGAACATATCGGAGGATTAATTTTTATGCAAGATCAAGCGGCTCATCAAATTGAGTTGACAAATAAATTTCAATCTATTTCTAAAATTCCATTGTTAATTGGAATGGATGCAGAATGGGGATTGGCAATGCGTTTGAAAGGAGTGGAGCGTTTTCCTTGGAATATGACGCTTGGTGCTCTACGCAATAATAAGTTGGTGTATCAAGTTGGAAAACAAATTGGTATACAAGCGAACAGAATGGGTGTTCAGTTTAATTTTTCACCTTCAGTTGATGTCAATGTTAATCCAAATAACCCAATTATCGGGAATCGTTCTTTTGGTTCAAATCCAGATCGAGTTGCAGAAAAAGGAATTGCTTATATGGATGGAATGCGTGCGCAAAACGTATTATCGTCTGCAAAACATTTTCCTGGACATGGAAATACAGATCAAGATTCGCACAAAGTTTTGCCGTTGATTCCAGATAATAAAGCAGATTTAGAGAAATATCACATTGCACCTTTCAAGAAAATGATTGATGAAGGTGTACAGTCAATTATGGTGGCGCATCTAAATGTTCCAGCTTTAGAACCAGATCCAAAAATACCTTCAACTTTATCTAAAAATATTATTACAGATTATTTGAAAGGAGAATTACAATTCAAAGGAATTGTGATTACAGATGCGTTGAATATGGATGGTGTAGCAAAAATGTTTCCTGCTGGTGATGTAGATTATAGAGCATTTGTAGCGGGAAATGATATTTTATTGTTTTCGCAAAATGTACACGTTGGGAAACAAAAAATTATTGATGCAATAAATAAAGGTCAGATTTCTGAAGCACGTTTAGAAGAAAGTGTGAAGAAAATTTTGATGGCAAAATATATTACAGGTTTAAATGAAATAAAAACTTTAAATTCTGCAAATGTTTTAGAAGATTTAAATTCTCCTGAAAATTTAGCGTTAACAACTAAAATTTTTGAGAAAGCTTCGACAGTTGTAAAGAATGAACACAAACTTTTACCAATTAAAAAATTGAATCAAAAAATAGCTTTTGTTCCCCTTGAACAAACAGATTATGATCAATTTTTGAGACATTTACAAAAATATACAAATGTTGAGTTGGTGAAGATTTCAAATCCAAATCAGATCAATTTATTGAATGATTATGATGTGATTATTTCGGGAGCGTTTTTATCGAATGAAACGGTTTACAAACCATATAAATTGTCAGATAACTCGAAAGCAATTTTGAAAGCATTACCAAAAGATAAAAAGAAAATCTTCTCATTATTCACAAGTCCTTATGGTTTGAAAGATCTTGATTTATCAAATTTAGATGCGGTTACAGTTCATTATCAAAATACAAAAGATGCGCAAGCAGCTGCTGCGCAAGTTATTTTTGGAGCAATTGATGCAGATGGAACATTTCCGGTAGATATCAATCAAAACTTGAAAGAAGGGCAAGGAATTGTAACAAAACACATCAAACGTTTAGGATTTACTGCACCTGAAAATGTGAATTTAGGAAAAAAAACTCTTAGAAATAGATAAACTTGCCGAAGAAGCAATTGCAAATCATTACACGCCTGGAATGCAAATTTTAGTCGCAAAAGACGGGAAAATCGTGTATGATAAAAGCTTTGGAACTCAAGATAAAAATTCTTTAAAAAAAGTGAAGTGGACAGATTTATATGATGTCGCTTCTGTAACAAAGGTGACGGCGACGTTGCCTTTGTTGATGCTGGAGGTAAACGAAGGAAAATTAAACCTTGAGCAAACAATTGGAGAAATTGATAATGATGCAAAAAACTCGAACAAATCTTCCTTAAAAGTTCGTGAAGTATTAGCGCATCAAGCTGGTCTTAAGCCATGGATTGGTTTTTACAATGAAACTGTCAATGTAAAAAATGCGCGATTATATTTAGATTTCTATTCGAGAAAACAAGATGAAGAACATCAAATAAAAGTTACGGATAACATTTATATCATTAATTCTATAAAAGATACGATTTACGAAGATATTTATAAATCATCTTTAGGTCGTAAATCATATGAATATTCAGATTTAGGTTATTATATTTTCAAAAAGAAATTAGAAAAAGATTTTGGGAAAGATCTGAATGAACTGACACAAAAAAAATTTTATCAATCATTGGGAATGTATCGCACAACGTTCAATCCAAAGGAAAAATTTAGTTTAGAAGATATCATTCCAACCGAATATGACAAAACCTACAGAAATCAACTCGTTCATGGTTTTGTACACGATCAAGGCGCTGCGATGATGGGCGGAATTGCTGGTCATGCTGGTTTATTTTCCAACTCGATTGATTTGGCAAAATTGATGCAACTATATTTGAATGGAGGCGAATATGGCGATGAGGTTTATTTGAAACCAGAGATAGTTGCGGAATTTACCAAACAACAATTCAAAGGCAATCATCGTGGAGCTGGTTTTGATAAAATGCAAACTTCATCTAAAATAGGTCCATCAGCCGAAAGTTTTGGTCATACAGGTTTTACAGGAACGATGGTTTGGGCTGATCCTCAGTATAAAATTGTATATATTTTTCTTTCGAATCGTGTCAATGAAACTGTGGAGCCAAATTATCTTTCCATTAAAAAAGTGCGAGAAAATATTCGACAAGTAATTTATGAAGCAATTTTACCTTAAATTTGTCTAAATAAAAATCGCGAATGAAAATAGGAATTGTATGCTATCCAACCTATGGAGGGAGTGGAATTGTGGCAACAGAACTGGGAATGGATTTAGCGGAAAAAGGTCATGAAGTACATTTTTTTAGCACAAATGTTCCTGCGAGATTAAACATCAAATTACCAAATATATACTTTCATCGAATTCATGTCGAAACGTATCCATTGTTTCAATATCAGCCATACGATTTGGCGTTGAGTACAATTTTGTATGATAAAGTTTTGCATTACGAATTAGATTTGGTTCATGTACATTATGCGATCCCGCATGCGTATGCGGCGTATTTTACGAAACAAATGTTGGCTCGAAAGGGGTATAAATTACCAATTGTAACAACGTTGCACGGAACAGATATTACGTTGGTAGGGAAACATCCTGTGTATAAAACGGCTGTTGAGTTTTCGATCAATGAATCGGATGCTGTAACGTCAGTTTCCGAAAGTTTGAAACAAGATACTTTACAAGCATTTGACATTACAAATGAAATAGAAGTAGTGCCAAATTTTATTGATAATGATCAATATTTGCCAGAGAAATGTGTGTGTTGTCGTGATAATTTTGCGCAACCAAAAGAGAAGGTAATTTTGCACACTTCAAACTTGAGAAAGGTAAAACGTATTGAAGATGTAATTGGAACGTTTAATTTGATCCAGAAACAAATTCCATCGAAATTGATTATTGCTGGAGAAGGTCCTGAATGGGATATGGCGGATCAAATGATTCAAGAATTTGGAATTCAAGATAAAGTGAAAAGTCTTGGAATGGTAAGTGACTTGAATGATGTTTTGAAAGCGGCAGATTTATTCCTTTTACCGTCTGAACAAGAAAGTTTTGGATTGGCAGCACTTGAAGCTATGGCGGCAAGTGTTCCGGTTATTTCGTCCAATGCAGGCGGAATTCCAGAAGTAAATATTAACGGAGTCACTGGTTTTGTTTGCCCAGTAGGAGATATCGAAATGATGGCAGAAAAAGCGATTTATATTTTAGAGGACGAAAAGCGTTTGGCAGAGTTTAGTTATCAAGCAAAAGAACAAGCGATACGATTTGATAAAACGAATATTCTTCCGCAATATGAAGAATTGTACCGCAAAGTAATTGCAAAATCTAAAATCGGGTAAATCCCGATTTTTTTTATTCATCCTCATTCAAAACCTTTATTGAAAAACTGACAATATATTTTATTGGCATAACGTTTGACTTATTTATACTCGCTTTTCTAAATGCTTTAGACAAGATTCAAATCTTAATAATGTTGTTATTATGAAAGGCTTTCGTCAGTTAAAAATAGTTTTACTGACACTTTGAACGTATAAAAAAATTATGAACATAGACAATTTGTCATTAGCACAAGTAATGGAAGAAGAAATCGAATTAATTCCTTTGATGAGTAAAGACGAAGAAAGTAAGCTAAATAAGCAAGATATTTCTTCGGTATTGCCTATTTTATCGTTAAGAAACACTGTCTTATTTCCGGGTGTGGTTGCGCCAATTACCGCGGGTAGAGATAAATCTATACAACTTTTAACACAAGCTTACAAAGAAGATCGCATTATTGGAGTGCTTTCGCAGAAAGAAATTGCTGTGGAAGATCCTACACAAGACGATTTGTATACAGTTGGTACAGTTGCGAAAATCATGCGAATGATAAAATTGCCAGATGGAAACATTACGGTGATTTTACAAGGGATGAAACGCTTCAAAGTTAAAGAATTTGTATCAAATGATCCTTATTTCAAGGCTGAAGTAGAAATTTTGACAGAAAAAGTTCCGACATCACGCAACAAAGAATATCCAATTATTATTGAATCAATTCGTGATTTAGCTTTTCAGATTGTAGAAGAAAATCCAATGTTGCCTTCGGAAGCTGCAGGAGCTATAAAAAGTATCGAAAGTAATACATTTCTAATCAACTTTGTAGCGTCTAATTTGACGTTAAGTTTAGATGAAAAACAGTTGTTATTAGAAATTTCTGATATGAAACTTCGCGCAATGGAAGTGATGCGTTTTATGAATGTTGAGCTTCAGAAATTGGAATTAAAGAATACGATTCAGAATAAAGTTCGCAAAGAATTAGATCAACAACAAAAAGAATATTTCTTAAATCAACAAATCAAATCGATTCAAGAAGAATTAGGAGGGAATTCGACAGAAGAAGAAATTAATGAAATGCGCAAACGTGCTTTAACGAAAAGTTGGAGCGAAGATGTAGCAAATCATTTTGATAAAGAAATCAACCGTCTTTCTCGTCTAAATCCGCAAATGCCAGAACATAATATTCAGCGTAATTACCTTGAATTTATGTTGGATTTACCTTGGAATACCTTGACAAAAGATAACTTTGATATCAAGAATGCAAAGAAAATTTTAGATCATGATCATTATGGTTTAGAAGATGTGAAAGAACGCATTTTGGAGCATCTTGCTGTGTTGAAATTGAAAGGAGATATGCGTTCGCCAATTCTTTGTTTGTATGGACCTCCGGGTGTTGGTAAAACATCGTTGGGGAAATCTATTTCAGAAGCGATTGGGCGCAAATATGTACGTATGTCGTTGGGTGGTTTACACGATGAATCTGAGATTCGTGGTCATCGTAAAACCTATATTGGAGCGATGCCAGGAAGAATTTTACAATCAATCAAAAAATCTGAATCTTCGAATCCAGTTTTTGTTTTAGATGAGATTGATAAAATGTCGGCTAGTGCGCATGGAGATCCTTCATCAGCAATGTTAGAGGTTTTAGATCCTGAGCAAAATTCAACTTTTTATGATAATTTCTTAGAAATTGGTTACGATTTGTCTAAAGTATTTTTCATTGCGACAGCCAATAATATTGGAGATATTCCAAGTCCGTTGCGCGATCGTATGGAGATGATTAATATTGCAGGTTATACAATCGAGGAAAAATCTGAAATCGTAAAACGTCACCTTTTACCAAAACAATTAACAGAACATGGCTTAAAAGAGAAAGATGTTGTGTTAGGTAAAAAAGAAATCGAATATTTGATTACGGGTTATACACGCGAATCTGGTGTTCGTAAATTGAATCAGAAAGTTGCGAAATTAGTTCGTTCGGCTGCAAAACATATTGCGTTGGAAGAAGAATTTAATGCTAAATATTCAATCGAAGATATTTCGAAAATCTTAGGCCCTTCTATTACGCCAGACCAATATGAGAACAACGAAGTTTCGGGTGTTGTGGTTGGTTTAGCTTGGACAAGTGTTGGAGGAGATATTTTGTTTATCGAATCTATTTTATCTAAAGCGAAAAATGGTGGACTTTCGATTACAGGAAATTTAGGAACTGTGATGAAAGAATCTGCGACAATTGCGTTAGAGTATATCAAAGCGCATGCGGATGAATTGGGAATTAAACCAGAAGTTTTCGAGAATTATAAAGTTCATATTCACGTTCCGGAAGGAGCAACGCCAAAAGATGGACCATCTGCCGGAATTACAATGTTGACGTCTTTGGTTTCGTCTTTTACACAACGAAAAGTAAAAGCAAAATTGGCGATGACAGGAGAAATTACACTTCGTGGAAAAGTGTTGCCAGTTGGTGGAATTAAAGAGAAAATTTTGGCGGCAAAACGTGCAAATATCAAAGAAATTATTTTGTGCGAAGACAACCGAAAAGATATTGAAGAAATTAAAGCAGAATATGTGAAAGGAATGACTTTTCATTTTGTAAAAGAAATGAAAGAAGTTTTGGAAATCGCTTTAACAAATCAAAAAGTAAAAGGAGCAAAGGTTTTGGATTAATCTGAAAATCTTCTCAAAACAAAAAAAAGGAACTCAATTAGAGTTCCTTTTTTAGTTTGTATATGTAACCTTCGTTATTTTCAAAATTGAAAGAATGAGAAAATTGTAAACCAATTTTTTCTAAAACTTTTATTGATGCGAGATTTTCTTTCATCACTCGACCAATAATCTCAGTTAAATTAAGTTGAAGAAAACCGTATTCTAAACAAGCTTTAGCACTTTCTGTAGCGAAGCCTTTGTTCCAATATTCCTCAAAAAACCTGAAACCTATATCAATTTCGTTTGTGTCTTTATGAAATTTTAAGCCACACCAGCCAATAAAATTATTTGATTGTTTTTCGATAACTGCCCATCTTCCAAATCCATTTTGAAAATAGTCAGAATAGTTTTCCAGAAAATCTTTCGCTTCTTTAATATTCGTAAAAGAACTATCTCCTGTATATTTTATTACGTTTGGATTTAAGTTTAAATAATAGAAACTTTCAGCATCATTAATGGTTAATTCTCTTAAAATTAATCGTTCAGTTTCTAAAATTACTTTCATAGGATTTTACTTTATCTTATAAGCAATTCCCCAAAAAACTGGCATATTGAAAGGACCACTGTATTTTCCGTAACCAGGAATAACCAAAGGATTAATTCCTTGATCTTTTTTACCTCCAATATAAGCTGCAGGATGCAAGGCTAACTCACCATAAAAATTCTTGAAAATCTCTACACGTCCACCAACCACAGCTTCTATCCAATAACTGCTTACATTCGCTTTTGGCAAACTTCCTGTTCCTGTAATCTCATTCGATTGTAAATCTCTAATCGGATAACTATTGATGGTTTGCGAATATTTAGAATACGCAATTCGTCCACCAATGTAAATTCCGTTCGATTGATTTTCCACATCTTGCGTTATAAACCAGTTTGCTCCAAGTTTTGCAAAAAAGCCATCAACATCAACATTCCAATTGATTTCATTGAAATTATTTTTCTCGAAGCCAGCTTCTATAACAGCATGCCACTTATTATTGATTTGATAAGAAGCATAAGCGCTAACTCCTTTTTTATCGTTGAAAGCAGAAACAATTGGATTGAAAACGTCTACACCGATAAAAATATCGTGGTATTTTTTTTTGAGAATAGAATCTGTAACCGAAACTTTTGTTGAATCAGTTTTATTTTCTTGACCAAATGCAAAATTAATTGCGCTCGTCAGCAAAAAGCTTAATAATAGTTGTCGAACCATCTTTAATTTCAGTATTTACAGTTTCTATTTTCTTTATCCAATTTCCAGCTCCATTTCCAGTTTTTGTTACCAATTTTACATCAACTCCTTTAAAAGTTAATCCAAAACCACAAGCTTTAGAAGTATAGCCATTTCCAAGCGTATCGTATTTTAAAATCAATCGATCACGTTTTGCAGGAATTGTTCTGATGACTTTACCCGTTATAGAATCTTTTACATCTATATCTGGACCTTGCGCTATAGTATAGTAAATCTCTTTTTTACTATTTTGACGCAAAGTAATTCCGAAACTTGTTTTCCCTAAAGCAGAATTTTTTTCGATTAAGACAGTATCTTTACTCGTTCCTGTAGCTTCTCTAATTCCTTTCGTAATCGAATCATTATAAACATACGCCCAATAATAAATAGAATCTTCCAAAGGAACATTAGTTCCATCATAATACATATCAGCAACCATGCGTGGAACATCACCTTCGTCGGTACAAATATCATCATCTTCACAACTATAAAATGCTAAAGAAATTATAGAAGCAAAAATTGAGTAGGCTAGAAAACGTTGAATATTTTTCATTTTTTTTTTGATTGAATTTTAAATTCGCTCTAAAAGTACAATATTTTCTACATGATGTGTTTGTGGAAACATATCAACTGGTTGAACTTTAACAATTTTATATTGATCTTTCATCAATTCTAAATCGCGCGCTTGTGTAGCAGAGTTACACGAAACATAAACAACACGTTTAGGATTCATAAACAAAATATTTTCAACCACTTTTTTATGCATTCCATCACGTGGAGGATCAGTAATAATTACATCTGGAATTCCGTGTTCGTTAATGAAATCTTGATTTAATACATCTTTCATATCACCACAATAGAAATCACAATTATCAATTCCATTAAATTTTGCTGCCGCTTTTGCTGCATCAATTGCTTCTTGAACAGATTCTACACCAACTACTTTTTTCGCTTTTTTCGAAACGAATTGCGCAATTGTTCCAGTTCCAGTATATAAATCGTATACTAATTCATCTCCAGTTAAACCTGCAAAATCACGTGTTAATTTATATAATTCGTAAGCTTGTTCTGGATTTGTTTGATAGAAAGATTTTGGACCAATTTTGAAGTTCAAATCTTCCATCTTTTCCATAATATGATCATCTCCAGCAAAAACTTCGATATCTAAATCATAAACAGAATCGTTTTGTTTTGGATTGATTGCATACAATAAAGATGTGATTTCAGGGAATTTATCTTTCAAGTTTTGTAAGAAAGCTTCACGATTTTCTTTCTCTTCTCGGAAGAATTGAACCAAAACCATTACTTGTCCATTCTGAGAAGTACGAATCATTAATGTTCTTAATAAACCTTCTTGATTTTTTAAATCGAAGAAATCTAAATGATGTTCTAATGCAAAACGTTTTGCTTCAACACGAATCGCATTCGAAGGATCACGTTGCAAGTGACATTTTGTAACATCCAAAACTTTAGACCAAGCACCAGGAATATGGAATCCAACTACGTCACGGTCGTCAAATTCTTTCCCAGACTGAATTTCTTCTAACGTTAACCAACGTGCATTAGAAAAAGTAAACTCTAATTTATTACGGTAAAAATATTGTTCTTTAGAACCTAAAATTGGAACAATTTCAGCATCTAAATCTTTGAAACCTCCGATACGAACCAAATTGTTAACCACTTCGTCATGCTTAAATTTTAATTGCGCATCATAGCTCATATCTTGCCATTTACAACCACCGCAAACACCAAAATGCTCACATTCTGGCTGAACGCGATAAGGAGATTTTGTGTGAATTTCGATTGCTTGTCCTTCTAAATAGCTGCTTTTTTTCTTCAAAACGTGTACATCTACAACGTCTCCTGGAATTGCGCCTTTTATCAGAACCGTTTTTCCTTCCTCTGTTTTACCAACCGATACACCTTTTGCACCAGCACGTAAAACTTCTATATTATTTAATATGATTTTTTGTTTCGCTTTTCTTGACATTTTGCAAAGGTAAGCAAGTCCCCGAAATATTCAATTTTTTATCTTTTTTTGGAATCAATCTTTGTATTTTAAATAAAATTTTTACTTTTACAACATAAAATCTATCGGTTTTATAGATTATTATTATATTGAATAAACTTATTTAGGATAATTTTCTTTAAATTGTTTGAAAAATAGGTTTGTTATTTAAACTATTCTATTAATTATATTTATTTAGAAAAATAATATAATTTTGAAATCAGAAATGTAACATGAAAAATGAAAAAAATAGTATTTAATATGTCAATGTATATGTGTCGCTCTTTACAAGAGGTGGAATATGTTGTGATGTATTAATTACGAAAATAATAGTTCATGAACTCCTCTAAAATTTTGAGGAGTTTTTTATTGTCAAAAAATAAGTTAGAAAGTTAGAAAGAATGTCAAGTCAAGAAAAAAATTATTTAAATCAATTAGAAGACGAAGCAATCTACATTCTGAGAGAAACAGCTGCTCAATTTGAGCGTCCAGCATTGTTATTTTCAGGAGGAAAAGATTCGATTGTTTTGATTCATTTAGCTTTGAAAGCCTTTCGTCCAGGAAAATTTCCTTTTCCTTTAGTACACGTAGATACAGGACACAATTTTCCTGAAGCGATAAAATTTAGAGATTATTTGGTTGATAAAATCGGTGAAAAATTGATTGTAGCCTCTGTAGAAAATGCTATAAAAAAATATAATCTGAAAGAAACTTCTGGCCGTTTTCCTTCTCGTAATGCCTTACAAACGTATGCGTTATTAGATGTGATTGAAGAAAATGAATTTGATGCATGTATTGGAGGAGCTCGTCGCGATGAAGAAAAAGCACGTGCAAAAGAGCGTATTTTCTCAGTTCGTGATGATTTTGGCCAATGGGACCCGAAACTTCAACGTCCTGAATTGTGGAATATTTTGAACGGAAGAATTGAAAAAGGACATAATGTTCGTGTTTTTCCGATTAGCAATTGGACAGAATTAGATGTTTGGAATTATATCAAACAAAATAACATCGAATTGCCAAATTTATACTTTGCTCACGAGCGTGAATGTATTGTTTACAATGATAAATTAATAGCGACTTCAGATTTTATTCAGCCAAATGCAGACGATGAAGTTGTGGTAGAAAAAGTACGATACAGAACGGTTGGTGATATGACGTGTACAGCGGCTGTACCTTCAGATTCTTCTACGATTGAAGATATTATTATTGATATTATCAATACAAGAATTAGCGAAAGAGGACAAACTCGTTTGGATGATCAATTGTCAGAATCGGCGATGGAAGAACGTAAAAAACAAGGTTATTTCTAAGTCAAAATTTTTTTAAACAAAACTCTATAATATCTATAGGAATTAAGTAAAATGAATGCATTAAAATTTATAACAGCAGGAAACGTAGACGATGGTAAAAGTACTTTAATAGGGCGTTTACTTTACGATTCGAATAGTATTCACACCGATCAATTGGGTGTTTTAGAAAAACGTAAATCAAATGAAGACGACGAAATTGATTTGTCTTTGATTACAGATGGTTTACGTGCCGAGCGCGAACAAGGAATTACAATAGACGTAGCGTACAAATATTTTTCGACTGCAAAACGAAAATTTATTATTGCAGATGCGCCTGGACATGAGCAATACACGCGAAATATGATTACAGGAGCTTCAAATTCAGAGTTGATTATTATTTTGGTTGATGCACGTAAAGGAATCACTTCTCAAACAAAACGTCATGCAAGTATTGGATCGTTAATGGGAATTAAAAAAGCAATTATCGCCATTAATAAAATTGATTTGGTTGATTATTCACAAGATATTTTCGAAAAGATAAAAAATAATTTTCAACAAATTCAAGATCAATTGAATTATGATGAAGTAACTTTTATTCCAGTTTCTGCTTTGGTTGGCGATAATATTGTCGAAAAATCTGCAAAAACGCCTTGGTACAATGGAGAAACATTATTGCATCAATTGGAAACAATTTCGATTGAAACAGATAAAAATTTAGCAGCTCGTTTTCAGGTTCAATGGGTAATTCGTCCAAAAGATGAAGAGCATCACGATTATAGAGGTTATGCGGGGCAAATTTTGAGTGGAGCCTACAAAGTTGGGGATTCTATTAAAGTTTATCCATCAAATATCGAATCAAAAATTGTTAAAATAGAACGTCATTTGGAAGAAGTACAACATGCTGAAGCAGGAGAAAATGTTGTGATTCATCTCGAAAATAATATAGATATCAGTAGAGGAGACACAATTGTAAAAACTTCCGAAGAACCGCAAACTACAAATGTGCTAAAAGCGTGGATTTGTTGGTTAGACAATAATGCATTACAACAAGGAAAAACGTATGTGTTGCAACATCGTTTTCATTCGGTTCGTGCAAAAATCAAAACAATCGATCAACAATGGGATATTAATAATTGGGAATTTATTCCATCTGAAGAAATCAAGTTAAATGATATTGGACAAGTTGTTTTAAAAACAAATCAACCTTTATTTTTTGATTCTTTCAAAGAAAATATTCATACAGGAAATGCCATTTTGATTGACGAAACAACGAAAAATACAGTCGCTGCTTTGATGTTTATTGATTAAAACATCAATTAAATCTTATCAATCAACTTATTTATTACAAACATGCAAACAACAATAGGAAAAGTAATTTTGGCTGGCGCTGGTCATGGAGATCCAGAATTGGTGACGCTCAAAACATTAAATTATATCAAAAAAAGCAGATGTTATTTTGACAGATCGCTTGGTTTCTCCAGTGTTAATAGACGAATATGCGTCAAAAGATGCGTTGGTTATTTATGTCGGAAAACAATGTTCGAAAGGCATTCATACGCCTCAAAAAGATATTAACGATATGATGATTGAGTTTGTAATGCAAGGAAAATTAGTGGTTCGATTGAAAGGAGGTGATGCTTCACTTTTCTCTAATATTTTGGACGAATTAGAAACCTTGAAAAAAAATCATGTTCCGTACGAAATAATTCCAGGTATTTCGGCTGCTTTTGGTGCTGCAGCTTACACGAGAATTCCATTGACAGCGCGAAATCATTAGAAAGGAGTTCGCATGTTGACGTTGTGCGATTTGAAATCTATTGAACACAAACAATGGAAAGATTGGGCAAAAACGTCTGATACATTGGTTTTTTATATGAGTGTACAGCGTTTGCAAACTTTAGCTGATCAGTTGATTTTGAATGGAATTGATACCGAAAAAGGTTTAGCAGTTATTCAACAAGCGACAACTCCAGATCAGAAAACGCAAGTTTTTTATTTTTGAAAATATTGTAGAAAAACATTTACCAACCTTTGATTTTGTACCAACTTTAATTATCGTTGGTCATGTTGTTAATTTGCATCAATCATTCGCTTGGTTAGATGAACAACCAACTTCCAACTCATATTTTGATAACCATAAAACAACAATTTCTTATGCTAGCTAACGAAAAATTGAACTTAGTAAAAAGTTTAGTCAAAGAATTATCACGTGACGAAATTATTTGGACAAATGGTTATTTGGCTGGATTAGTTGCAAATCAAACACAAGAAGTACCTCAAGAACAAAAAGTTTTAACCTCAATCAAACCTACAATAATCTATGGAACTGAAACAGGAAATGCGAAGAAATTAGCTAATCAATTGCTTGGAATTTTTAAGATGAATAAAATTCAAGCCAAAGCGATTGAAGCGTTTCAATATCCACTCGAAAAAATTGAAAAGGAAGAATTCTTAATTCAAATTTTTAGTACGCAAGGAGATGGAGATTTACCTCAAAATGCGCAAAAATTCTATGATAATTTGAGTAACTCTGATCTAAAATTAAATCAAACTAAGTTTGCTGTTTTTGGTTTGGGCGATACTTCTTATCCGTTTTTCTGTAAATCAGGAGAAGAAATTGATGAATTATTTGGAAAACTAGGCGCACAACGCGTTTTCGATTTGGTAAAAGTAGATTTAGATTATCAAGAAATTGCCGAAAATTGGTTTGCGGATATTTTAAAAACTATTCAATCAGAAGGAAATTCAACGGTTGTACAATCTCAAAAATTGCAAAATTCTTCAACGCAGAAAAAATCGTACGAAGGAATTATAAAAGATGAAATCGTTTTGAATGATAGAGATTCAAACAATGAAACGTATCATATCGAAATAGCAGTTGATGAGCAAGTAGATTACGAACCAGGTGATGCTTTGGGTGTTTATCCAAAAAATAATCAAACCGAAATTTTAACGATTGCAAAATTTTTCAATGAAGAAAATCGCGCAAAAGAACTTGAAGAAAAAAATATTAGAGCACTTTCTAAAAAATCAATCGATCAATTTGCAACAATTTTAAATGTAGAAATTCTTGAAACTAAGATTGATTTAATTGATTTATTATCAAAATATTATTCGTCAGAATCTACAATGAAATTTGATGATATTTTAAATCTTTTGCATCCAATTGCACCACGTTTATATTCGATTTCATCATCGAATGAAGCATATGATAATGAAATTCATTTAACGGTTAGTCTGAATACTTTTTCAGTTTCTGATCAACAAAAAACTGGATTATGTTCTCAGTTTTTAGCAGATTTTGAGCATGATAAATCCATAGAATTTTACATTCATAAAAATAAAAATTTCAAACTTCCAGATGAAAATCAATCGGTAATTATGATTGGTCCGGGAACAGGAATTGCACCTTTTCGTAGTTTTTTGACACATCGTGATGCAATTGGCGCAGAAGGTAAAAACTGGTTGTTTTTTGGTGAACAACATTTTGTTTCGGATTTCTATTATCAAACTGAAATTCAGGAATGGCTTTCAACAGGAGTTTTAAGCAAATTAGATACAGCTTTTTTGAGAGATCAAAAACATAAAATTTATGTGCAAGATCGAGTGAAAGAACGAGGAAAAGAACTTTAAAATAGGTTAAACGAAAGTGCGTATTTGTATGTCTGCGGTCAAAAAGACGGAATGAGTACAGATGTAGAAAGTGCTTTGATCGAATTAATAGCAAAAGAATCAAATCAAGATGAGGTTTCAGCGAAAAATTTTCTGGAACAATTGGAAGAAGAAGGTCGCTACCAAAAAGATGTTTACTAATCAACCAATAACTAATAAAATGAGTATAGAAAAACAATCTCCTATAGAAGGAATTAAAATAAAAAGTGACGGACTTCGCGGTACGTTAAAAGAAAGTATAGAGCTAGATAATCACACTGGAAATGTACGTGCAGATGACGAAGCTTTGGTGAAATTTCACGGAATGTATGTGCAAGATGATCGCGATAGACGAGAAGAACGCGCAGAAAAAAAGTTAGACAAATTGTATTCGTTTATGATTCGTTTGCGTATTCCGGGTGGAATTATTGACGCTGATAAATGGTTGGCAATTCACGAAACTTCTGAACAATATGGAACAGGCGTTTTAAAAATTACAACGCGTCAAACCATTCAATTGCACGGAATTTTGAAACATCAATTGCGTCCAACTTTACAATCGTTTGACCAAGCAACGTTAGATTCTATCGCAGCTTGTGGCGATGTAAACCGAAATGTAATTGCGAGTTCTCATCCGTTGCTTTCGCCAATTCATGCTCAAATTCATGCATATGCAGATAAATTATCAAAACATTTGTTGCCTAAAACACAAGCTTATTATGAGATTTTTGTGGATAATGAAAAGATTTACGAACGCGAAACAGAGAAAGATGATTTGTATGAAGACCGCTATTTACCTCGAAAATTTAAAATTGCAATTGCTATTCCGCCAACTAATGATGTAGATGTTTTTGCAAATGATTTGGGACTGATTGCGATTATCGAAAATAATGAATTGAAAGGTTTCAATATCGCTGTTGGTGGAGGTTTGTCAACAACTCACGGAAATCCAAATACATATTCGCGTTTATCAACCGAAATTGGTTTTGTTGATTCTGAAGAAAAAGTGTTGAAAGTTGCTTATGAAGTATTGACAATTCAGCGTGATTTTGGGAATCGTGGCGATCGAAAATTAGCGAGACTAAAGTATACAGTTGATAAATTAACGGTTGATGGTTTCAAGTCTGAATTAGAAAAACGTGTTAGTTTTAAATTAGAGCCTTCTCAGCCTTATCAATTTACGGAGCGTTCTGATATTTATGATTGGCGACAAGTGAATAACAGAATGTGGTATTACACTTTATTTGTGGAGAATGGAGTTGTACAGTCTAATCAGAAAGCATTTTTACATGAATTGGCTTTATTAAATATCAATAATTTTATTTTTATAGCGAATCAAAATTTATTGTTAGGTGAGATTTCAATTGAAAATAAAGCTATAGTTGAACAGCTTTTAGAAAAGTATTCTATTCACAAAGATATTAGTGAACTTAGAAAAAATTCGATGGCATGCGTGGCTTTACAAACTTGTCCATTGGCTTTAGCAGAAGCGCAACGTTATTTGCCAGAATTGGTGAATAAAATAGAGCCTTTGCTAGAAAAACATCAACTTCAAAATGATGATATTTCTATTTGTATGACGGGCTGTCCAAATGGTTGCGGTCGTTCGTATGTTTCGGAAATTGGTTTTGTAGGGACTTCTGCTGGACATTATAATTTGAGGTTGGGTGGAGATCGATATGGTGTTCGTTTGAATAAAATTTATAAAGAAAAAGTCAATGAGACTGAGATTTTGAATGAGCTAGATCAAGTTTTCGAAAGTTATACAAATGAAAAAATAGACAATGAAACATTCGGAGATTTTACCTATCGAAAATATTTTTCGGTTAATTAGTTAAATCCCTTTAAGAACAATGAAAAATAATTTATTCCCGATATTTTTAAAAACAGAACATTTGCGCTTCCTGATTGTTGGCGGAGGAAATGTAGGATTAGAAAAGGTTACGACGCTAATCAAACAAAATCCTTCGATCAATTTGAAAGTTGTAGCAAAGGATTTTAAACAAGAATTGAAAGATATTTTTGCTCAACATTCAACAATTAAACACGAAACTCATGCGTTCGAATCGAGTGATTTGGAGGATGTAGATTTAGTGATTGTTGCAACCGATAACAAAGAAACTTCGCAAGAAGTGAAGCAAAAAGCAAATGAAAAAGGAATTTTGGTTAATGCAGCTGATCAGCCAGATTTGTGCGATTTTTATTTAGGTTCGATTGTGAATAAAGGTCATCTTAAAATTGCGATTTCTACAAATGGACAATCTCCTATAATGGCAAAACGTTTGAGAGAGTATTTTTCTGATGTTATTCCAGATTCAATTGATGAAAACATTGAAAGTTTAAATAAAATCAGAAACAATCACAAAGGAGATTTTAATCAAAAACTAACTGATTTGAATCATTTAACGTCTTCATTCGAAGGGAAAAAATCGACAAAAAAATACAAACGTTTAGTAACCGAAATTACCTTGGTATTCTTCGCATTATTCTTAGGATATGCTTTGTCATCAATCGTCAGTTTTTCGGAAGCGAAAGATTTTGTGATTCACATTCCAAATGTTTTTTACATTATGTTGGCTGTTGGCTTTTTCGCTCAAATGGTAGACGGAGCAGTTGGCTTGGGATATGGTGTAACGTGTTCCACAAGCATGATGTTGTTTGGTGTCAATCTGCCCTCGATAAGTGGTAGTATTCATACTGCCGAAATGTTTTCGAGCGGAATTAGTGGTTTTTCGCATTATAGATTTGGAAATGTAAACAAAAAATTATTATTGGCATTGGCTATTCCAGGTGTTATTGGAGCAGTTTCGGGATCATTATTATTGGTTTATTTGGGAAACAAATATGAAACAATTACTTACGGAATTTTAGCTTCGTATACGTTGATCATCGGAATTCGATTAATTATTTTAGCATTCAGAAAAAAAATCGAACGCAAAAAAGTAAAACGGGTTGGATTTTTAGGATTTGCTGGAGGTTTTTTAGATGCTTTTGGTGGTGGAGGTTGGGGACCTGTCGTGACATCAACTTTATTAGCAAAAGGAAAAAAATCAAACTTAGTAGTAGGAACAGTTAGTTTAGCCGAGTTTTTTGTGACACTTTCTGCATCGTTGACTTTTTTTGCAGCTTTGGGCGTAAGTCATGGTTTTATCATTGCAGGTTTAATAATTGGAGGAGCTTTAGCAGCGCCAATTGCTACGAAATTAGCAGGCAAAATACCTCAGAAAGTTGCTATTTTGGCTGTAGCTTTTTTAGTGATCACATTTAGTATTCGAATTCTTTTTAAAATTTTCTAAATTTTATATATCATTTCTAACAATCAAAACACTCTTCATCTCGCATGTTGAGTGTTTTTTATTGTTCATTATTTAAGACATATTTAGTTAAAATATATTTTGTGACAGGTTTCAATGTTTTACCATTTTCGGAATGTAAACCATAATTGGTAAAAAATTCTACTTCACCATTTTACTTTGTATACCAAACTTTATCAAGTGCATTTTTAAAATTTAAAGTATCAGGTTTTGTGATTTTCTTCAATTGAAAAACAGCTTCGTTATATGGAACAGCATTCATTTGTGGCGAAGTTTTTTCGCATTCTATTTCTTCATAATGATTTTCTTTCCAAACCATACAAGACGAATTTTGATTCATTGAATTAAGAAATAATCCTCCGCTAGCCAAAATCATAGCAATACCACTTCCAGCAATTACTTTATTTCGTTGAAGTTTTATTTTCTGAAAGAAATTATTCTTTTTTGATGGAAGATTAATTATTGATTCTTCTTCAGAAATATTATTATCTATTATTGGTTCTACGGATGCGATTTCTTCTACATTAACTTCTTTTTCTTCATTTTTTTGTCTGCTGATTTTTTTGATTAAAATCTCCAAAACTTTCATAACCGATATAATGAGCAAGAATGTTTAATAAATCAGGACTTATTTCCTTCTTTAAATTATTTTCTTTCACGAAATCATCAAAATATCTTGAAAAAAGATTTGCTTGTTATAGGATAATTATAATCATCTGAAATTACTTTTTCTAAATGCACAGACATTCCATTTTTACTTCAACTCCCAAATTCATTTTTTGCTTTCTCAAAAACTTTTTCGAATAGATATTTTTTCGTAGACATTTCATTTTTAATTCTTTTACAAAGTAGACAAATTTTGGACAAAATAAATTACGGTTTACCGTAAAACAAGCTGTCCAATAATTGTCCAAAACTTGTCTATTGTTTGTTTAACAGCGACTTTGTGTTCTGTATTTACTTTGCAATAGAAATCAAAACAAAAACAAAAAACTTGATTTCTGAAAACGTAGTCTCGAAAATAGTTGAGGTGATTTGAAGGGAAGCATTTTTCCTGAATTGTTCTCAAGACTACAAAAAACTTCCTACTAAAGAAGCGCTTCTTTTTTCTCGTGTACACTACTCGCAATCTGTTTTGTGAGGAAGAGCACCTATATCAAAAAATTAAAAATTTAAGCTATGTTAGAATTATTATTCGCTTTATTGGGATTCTTTTTACCAAATCAAAATGCAAACACAATTTCACAAGATCAACATCCAGTTGTACAAACTTCATCAGATAGTATAGACGGTGATACAAATGGAGAAAAAGGGGATGTTCCTGTGAAAAAATAAATCATCAACGGATAGAGTAATCTATCCGTTTTTTGTTTAGCTTTAGGTTGTAAATATGGAGATTTGAGAAAAATTTTATTTTTTTATTTTATACTTTTTATTATTTCATGTCAACAGTCTAAAAACAAAGAGATTGAGCAGGATAATTTAGATAATAAAGCTTATGATAAAGCATGGAAGTTTTATGAAAAACAAGAGAATGATAGTGCTTATGTTTATTTTAATAAAGCATATTCAGAATTTATAAAACTGAATAACAAACATCAAGCATCAAAATGTTTGATAAATATGGCTTTTATTTCTAAAGATCAAGGAGATTGGTTTGGAAGCCAAGAATTAATTATTTCTTCGGTAAAATTATTAAACCCTAAAATAAGTGAAGAAAAAGAAACACTTTCTAGTGCATATAATATTTTAGGGCAAACTTCTCATGATTTAGGAAATTTTAATGATGCTATAGATTATTATCAAAAAGCAATTGATTTTTCTAAAGAAAAAGATGTTTATATTATCAATCAAAATAACATTGCAAATAGTTATCGTTACGATAAGCAGTATGATGAAGCGATAAAGATTTACCAAGAATTACTAAAAGATAAGAATACAATTGAAAATCCAAAAGAATATGCGCGAATTACTGATAATTTAGCATATACCAAATGGTTAAAAGACAATAAGTCCAATGTTATAAATGAATTAAATAAAGCGTTAAATATTAGATTAAAGGAAAATGATTTGTGGGGACAAAATGCAAGTTATGCGCATTTAACAGATTATTTTTCAAATTTAGATTATAAAAAAGCCTTGGACTATGCTTATAAAAGAAAACAAATTGCTTTCGAAAATAAGAGTGCGGGCGATAAATTAGAAGTTTATCAACAACTTATTTTATTAGACAATCCTACAAATGCAAAACAATATTTTGAAGCTTATCAAAAGCTAAACGATAGTATTCAGTTAGAACGTAACAGAGCGAAAAATCAATTTGCGTTGGTGCGTTATGATTCGGAGAAAAATCGTGCAGATTTTTTGAATGCTGAAGCAGAGAATGAAAAGAAGAAAAATGATATTTTAAAACTTTACATTCTAATCGGTTTATTGATCGTTTTGTTTGTTTTTGGATATTTTTTGTACAGAAAAAGAAAGCAAAAATTAGAGCAAGAGAAAGTTTTGTTGCAACAAGAAAAGGTTTTGGAAGTCAAAAAAACAGAACTGAAATATTCTAAAAAAGTACACGATAAAGTGGCGAACGGAATTTATCATGTGATGTCTGATATTGAGAATAAATCAGAATTTAATCGTGATCAAATTTTAGATAAATTGGAGGTGGTTTATGAAATTTCGCGCGATATTTCCTATGATAGGATTGATGAAAATCAACAAGAAAATTTTGCAGAAAAATTAGCACAATTGATAAGTTCTTATGATTCGGAACAAGTCAAAATATATTTGATTGGAAATGAAAAAGAACTTTGGAGAAACGTAAAAGATTATGCTAAAACAGAGGTTTTCTTAGTGATGCAAGAATTGTTGACGAACATGAAAAAACATAGCGAAGCTTCACGAGTTATACTAAATTTTAAAGAAGAAAACCAACAAATTATTATCAATTATTCAGATAATGGAATTGGGATTTCGGACTTAAAACCTAAAAATGGTTTGCAAAATACGGTTTCACGTATTTCTAATCTAAACGGAGATGTTATTTTTGAAACTGAAAATGTGAATGGTCTAAAAATTAAGATCATATTTCCAATTCAATAACCTAAATAAAAAGTATGTTTAAAAAAGTATTAATTGCAGAAGATTTTGAGAGTTTTAATATTTCGATTCAGAAAGTTTTAAAAGATTTACATGTAGAAAATCCTGATTATGCTTTTTATTGTGATGATGCATTCTTGAAAGTGAAAAAAGCATTGCACGACAATCAACCTTATGATTTATTGATTTCTGATTTGTCTTTTGAAGAAGATCATCGCGAGCAAAACTTGAAAAGTGGACGAGATTTAATTGAAGCTGTAAAAGCAATTCAGCCAAATTTGAAAGTGATTGTTTTTTCGGTAGAAAAGAAAGCGGATATGGTGGATAATCTTTTCAAGGAATACCATATAGATGGGTTTGTGGCGAAAGGAAGAGAAGATTCGAAAGAGTTGAAAAAAGCGATACAAACTGTTTTTGCGGGCGGAATGCATTTGGAATTGGACATGAAACGTAGTATCAAACAAAAAAATACGTATGAAATAACTTCGTATGATGTTACGTTAGTTTCTTTGCTTTCGAATGGAATTTTACTAAAAGATATTTCAAATCACTTAAAACAAAATAATATCAAACCTGCAAGTCTAAGTAGTGTAGAAAAGAGATTGGGCTCATTAAAAGAGTCGCTACAAATTACAAGTAATCATCAATTGGTTGCGTTTTTCAAAGATTTGGGAAGTATTTAACCCAAATCTTTACACCATTTATCTACAAAAATCTGTTGCAATTGCTCAATTTCTTTTTCGTAAATCGTATTTTTTCGTGAACCAAAATAGAGTGTATTTTCCAACGGTTTTTCACCTTGCCAAACCAATTTTATTTTACCAGAATTTAGTGCTTCTTGACATAAAAAGTCGGGAACAATAGAAAAGCCATTTCCATCGCTCAAACAACGAATAATAGAACTGATATTTGGGACAATATAATTTGGTTTGAAATCTGGATGTTCTTTAAAATTTTCTTTCCAAAAATGTTGCTCCGCAGCAGCTAATTTTTGAATCGGTTCTAAAATAAAATTATACAAAATTTTTCCTTTTTCAGTCGGAACCATTTTTCGCGCCGATCAATCAAATAATTTGTAGCCCGTATAGGCTTCTAACGAATTGAGATGTAAGCTAAAACCAGGTTGTGAAATAAATAATTGTTGCGCAGCAGCAGATAAAGTCCCAGTTTCATAAATTGCTTTAAATGTTCTGAACCATTCAAGATTTGATTGCTTAACTTCTAAATTTTAATTTTCATCATAAGGTAAATCGTCAGGATCTACATCAATATAATCGGGGTTTGGTAAGGTCGAAAGTCGATACGCTTTTATTGTTTTCAAATCCAATAAATTTGCTTTTACAACACGATGCATTCCGTCCATCAATTTTCCATAAGGACAAACAATAATTTGCTGTGATTTAGAAAATTATAATTAAAACAAAACCCTCCATTTTTAGGAGGGTTTTAAATTTTATTCTGCAAGAAGTTTTTTTATATCTTCTTTTAAAAATTCTATTTCAGGATGATATTTTCCAGCTAGAGAAGGTTCTTTTCCTTCAGGATCTTTGTAATTCAGTCCCGAATAAAACAGTATTGGAACACCCATTTTATCATATCGACTTCTGATATTTCCTTGTTTATCAACCAATGCAAGTTTTCCGCTGTGATTTAGACCTTCGGCAGTTGTTTCGTCTTTTCCAACATAAATATTGAATTTATCCGAAAGTTGCTCAATTTCTTCTCGATCCGAAGTCAAATAATGCCAATTCGGTGATTTTACACCAATTTGTTTTGCATATTCTAACAATCGTGCAGGTGTATCTCGTTTTGGATCAATTGTAATCGAAATAAAACCAAGGTTTGCATCATTTATTTCATCTTCTATTGTGCGTAAATTGTTACTCATTACTGGGCAAATCGTTGGACAACTTGTAAAGAAAAATTCTACAACGTACACTTTTCCTAACATATCACGATTTGTAATCGTTTGATTATTTTGATTTGTCATCGAAAATTCCGGAACTTTCATTACCGTGTAAAGTTCATCTTTAGGCTTATTTTTTAGCCAAAAAACAGTTCCTATAACGCCTAAAATAATAACAATAACGGCTATTAATTGTTTATTCATGGATATGTTTTTCAGGATTTTTTAGAAACTCTTCTTTGCACATTGTCGAACAAAAACCATACGTTTTTCCTTGGTAATTAGCTGTGTCACTCAAATGATCTGCAGTTTTCATTCCGCAAATTGGATCAACTTCGTTCACAACCGCAACATCCAATTTAGTTACAGCTTTCATTTCTTCGTGAGAAACATGCTTTACTTCAAAATTCTCTTGTTTTGTTTGCTCTTTATTACAAGAAAATAATGCAAACCCTAAGACTATTAAAGAGAATGTGTTTTTTAAATTTTTCATTTTAGATTGTTTATTTGTTTTTAATTAATTGTTATCTGATTCTATAGTTTAGATCTATAAAAGAAAAATTAAACAATTGGAGGATGAAAAACTAAACGAATAATATAGTTAGAATTAATATCTTGATAATGATCAGTTGATAATTTATTTTTTTGCGTAAAATACTTTTTTGGAGAAATAATTTGTTTTTGAGGAACAATCGCATCTAAAATTTTGACCGAATTTTTGACAAAATGATTTTCTGGCTGATTCTTTTCACTTTTCGAAATTTCTTCTTTCAAATAGCAAAAACCATTACAAAGTAATTCAGGTTTTTCTCGATTTTCACAAAGTTCATTTGCGATTTCTTCATAATTTAAAACATAATCTATCATCGGCATTAAAGGACGAAATGCGATAGAAAATATGAGTGATATGAAAAATAGTATGCGCAAAAAACTAATTTATTGACAAATTTAACCAAATTGATTGAGGTTGAATATGATAAAATTTATGATTTTAAAAGAAAGATTTATCATAATCTTCACTTTTATGTTCTGTAAAATTTTTACCTTAAAAAAGATTTTACAATCTATAAATATTTATGAAAAAAAGTAAGATTTTAGATTTTACAACAACCGAAGAACTAATGCATTTTTTGGTCGAAAATCAAGAAGAAAATCCTCTCTATAAAAATGTGATAAAGAAGTTTGAATATGAAAATGAGTTACTAAAACTGCAATCAGAGTTAGTAAATCTTCAAAATTGGATTTCGACAGAAAAGAAAAAAGTTGCAATCATTTTCGAAGGACGAGATGCTTCAGGAAAAGGAGGTACAATTCGCCGTTTTCGCGAGCATCTTAATCCGCGTTCTATGCGTGTTGTTGCATTGAATAAACCTACAGAAGTCGAACAAAATCAGTGGTATTTTAATCGTTATATCAAAGAGTTACCAAATGCTGGTGAAATTGTTTTTTTTGACAGAAGTTGGTACAACAGAGCAGTTGTAGAGCCAGTTATGGGATTTTGTACCGAGCAACAATATGAGCAATTTATGGTGCAAGTTTCAGAATTTGAACATATGTTGTACGAATCAGGGACATATATTGTCAAATTGTGGTTTTCTGTGACTAAAGAGGAGCAGCAAACACGTTTTGATTCGAGGTTAAATAATCCGCTTAAAAAGTGGAAATATAGTCCAGTCGATGCAAAAGGACAAGAGCTTTGGGATGAATTTTCGCATTATATCAATCAAATGTTTACGCGCACGCACAACTCTTTTTCGCCTTGGATTATTGTCAACGCAAATGATAAAAATACGGCAAGATTAGAATCTATTCGTTATGTGCTTTCTTTGTTTAATTATAAAGGAAAAGAGGATGCCGAAGTAAATTTAATGGTAGATCCAAATGTGATTGAACGTTATTATCGAATGGTAAAAGAATTGAATCATTAATTTTAAATTGTAAGAAAATGGAGCTAAAACCGAAAGATTTAAAATTAATCGAAACCAAAAAAGGTCTTGTTGGACTTTTACAATCTGATCATGGAAAGTTGAATTTTGCGAAAGCCTTGCGTACTGTAAAATATGAAAATAGGATAGAGCAATTACAAGAAGAATTGATAAAATTACAAACTTGGGTAGCCGAAAATAAACGAAAAGTTGTGATTGTTTTTGAAGGTCGAGATGCAGCTGGGAAAGGAGGTGCAATTCGTCGAATTGTAGAACATCTAAATCCTCGTGAACATAGAATTATAGCACTGCCAAAGCCTAATGAAGTAGAACGAGGACAATGGTATTTTCAACGTTATGTTCGTCAGTTACCACGTGCAGGAGAAATTGTTTTTTTTGATAGAAGTTGGTACAATAGAGCTGTTGTAGAGCCTGTAAATGGGTTTTGTACACAAGAGGAATATGAAACTTTTATGAACGAGGTAAATGATGTCGAGAAAATGTGGATTAATTCGGGAATATATTTGATTAAAATTTATTTTTCGATTACAAAAGAACAACAAGCAAAACGTTTTGCAGATATTGTAAATTCACCAACCAAACGATGGAAGTATAGCTCTGTAGATCAAAAAGCGCAAGATTTGTTTGATGTTTATTCAGCTTATAAAGATGTAATGTTTACGAAAACAAATACAGATTTTGCTCCTTGGAAAATCATTGATGCCAACAAAAAGTACAAGGCTAGAGTAGAGGCGATGGAATATATTTTGTCTAAAATACCTTATGATGATAAAAATAAACGTATTTTGAAACATCAAAACTTAGAAGAAGAAAATTAATTATCAAACCTAAAACTATGGCTGAATTTGATTTAAATGATTTAGAAAAAATAAATAATAAGCAAGAAATCATTGATTTTTTGGTTAGACATGATATTATAAAAGAAAAGAAGTTCAAAGAACAACTCGCTTATGAGAAAGAATTAAAAGAACTTCAAGAAAAATTGTTAGAAATACAATCTAAAGTTATTCAAGAGAATAAACGTGTGTTAATTATTTTTGAAGGTCGTGATGCAGCTGGAAAAGGAGGAACAATTTCGAGAATAACAGAATTTCTAAACCCTAAAAAATATCGTGTTGAAGCATTACCAAAGCCGACTGAAATAGAACAAGGACAATGGTATTTTCAGCGATATTTTAAAGAATTACCAAATGCAGGTGAAATTGTATTCTTTGATCGTTCTTGGTATAATCGTGCTGTTGTAGAGCCTGTTTTCGGATTTTGTACGGAAGAACAACATACAAAGTTTATGAAACAAGTAGTAGAAGTAGAAAAGCTTTTGCAAGATGATGGAATTATTTTGGTTAAAATTTTCCTGTCGATTTCGAAAGAAGAACAAGCAGAACGATTACAAGATCGGAAAGATGACGAATTGAAACAATGGAAATTAGGGGCATTGGATCAAAAGGCACAAGAGTTATGGGATGTTTATACCAATTACATTGACAAAATGTTTCAGCAAACAGGAACAGAAAGTTCATCTTGGCTAGAAATTGTGACAGATGATAAAAAAACTGCTCGACTTTTAGCGATGAAATCAGTCGTAGCACAATTAACAAATCAATCTTTTGAAAATGATTTAATAAAAATTCATTCATAAAAGAAAGAGAATCATTTGTATAATCAAGATTTTTGATTAATTTTGCATCCACATTGTTCAACCTCTGACGAAAGACGTTTAAGTTGCTCAATTCAAATAAATTGAAATTATAATAATGGAAAATTTAGTAAAATACGTACAAGAGAAATACGTAGCTAAAAAAGAGTTCCCAGCTTTCGCAGCAGGTGATACTATTACAGTTTATCAAGAAATTACAGAGGGTGGAAAAACTCGTGTTCAGTTCTTTAAAGGGGTTGTTATCCAAAGAAGAGGACAAGGAACTACAGAAACTTTCACAATCCGTAAAATGTCTGGAGATGTTGGTGTAGAGCGTATCTTCCCAGTTAACATGCCAGCGTTACAAAAAATTGAAGTAAACAAAAAAGGTAAAGTTCGTAGAGCTCGTATCTTCTACTTCAGAGCATTACGTGGTAAAAAAGCTCGTATCAAAGACGCTGCTTACTAAAAACTGCTTTTTTAGGAAAAATATAAAATCCGTTCGATTATCGAACGGATTTTTTTTGGCTGATTTTGAAAGTTTAATATAAAATATTAAATTTTACCATTTCTTAACATTCTATTAAGAGTTGAAAAAATAGTTTAATATTTTATTGAAACAAGTAATCCCTAAAATTATTCTATATATTCTTTTATTACTTGGTTTATTTTTGTATTTGAATTGTAGAGTAATTCTTAAGTGTTTTTTTTAATACTTTTATTGTTAACAATTTTAACACAAGAGATGAGAAAAAAACAATTTAGAATTTTTAGTCTTCTTTTTGTTCTTGGATCGTTTGCTTATGCTCAAACTACAGGTCATGTAAAAGATTCTGATGGTTTTCCAGAAGCAGATGTAGAGGTAAAAATAAAAGGGACTGATAAGGCAGCTTACACAGATGAAAATGGAGATTTTAATATTGATGCCAAAATCGGTGATATTTTAATTATTAAAGGCAAGGAAATTACCGTTACTTCTGAGAATTTAGGAGATTTATCCACTCAATTAAATCCTAAAAGTGAGAATATAGATTTAGGAACTGCAGTTGTAACTGGATATTCTACACAACGTAAGGAAGAGGTAACCGCTGCAGTTTCTGTTGTAAATGCAAAAGACTTAATGGATGCTAAATCTCCGAACATTACCAATTTATTACAAGGTAAAGTTGCAGGTCTTAGAATTACAAGTAGCTCTGGACAACCAGGTTCAACGGCTTCATTACGTTTAAGAGGAAAAACAAGTATTTCTGCAGGAACAGATGCTTTATGGGTAGTTGATGGAGTGATTTATCATGGAACACCAAATATTAATCCAAATGATGTTGAAACAATTTCTGTATTAAAAGATGCTGCTGCAACTGCGCAATATGGTTCTCGTGGAGCGAATGGAGTAGTAGTTGTAACAACTAAAAGAGCCAGAGGAAATGGATTGGTTGTAAATGCAGATTATTCTACAAGTTATAATCGTTTCAATCCAGGGAAATTCGAAGTAATGAACGGAAATGAATTATATAATTTGTTTCTGTCGTACTTCATGACTTCG
>NZ_DFRA01000006.1:0-19422 GCF_002378465.1 Empedobacter sp. UBA3475
GAGGATATGACGTACCCACAATGATTTACATCAAAATTCTGTTTGGATTGATTATCAACATTATTGTTTTGATCAAAAACTAAAACAACCTTCTACATAAGTTGGTATTTTTACTTTTCTAAAATTAAGCCAAGCATAGCAAAGTCCTCCTAAACCAGCAATTGCCAAACTAGAAACAATTGTTTTATTTACTTTTCCCATCTTCTACTCTTTTTTATGTTCGATATTTAACAAAAACTCAATCAAATCCATATTCAACTGTTCTTTATGAGTTATATTCAATCCATGCGGCGCATCGTCATACACAATGTAAGTCGATTTCGCGATCAATTTTGCAGCTTGATCTCCAGCTGTTTTAATTGGTACAGTTTGATCCTCTTTTCCATGAATAATTAATGTTGGAACATCTATCATTTTACATTCAGCTCTAAAATCTGTGTCCATCCAAGAGCGTGCAGCTCTCAAAGTTGCAATAGGTGAAGCATGCGAAGCAACCGAAAAATCAAAATCTAATTGTTCTTTGCTTACAGATTTTTTTAACAAGCCATGATTATAAAAACCTTTATGAAAACCTTCTAAAAATTCCAAACGACTTGTTTCAAGTTGATGAATAATGTGATCTAAATCCTTTTGCGGAACGCCATACTCATTATCATCAGTTTGTTTTACGAGTGGAATAATTGAACTGATCAATGCTATTTTCGAAATATTACTGTTTCCATAATTGGCAATATAACGCACAACTTCTCCTCCACCCATCGAAAAACCTACTAACACAACATTTTCCAATTGTAAATCATCAATCAAGGCATGTAAATCTTCAGCCAATGCATCATAATCGTAACGATCCCATGTCGCACAAGATTTTCCAAAACCTTTTCGATCATAGGCAATACAACGAAAACCAGCTTCTACAATTTTAGGAATTTGATATTCCCACGATTGTAAACTAAGCGGCCAACCATGAATCAAAATAACGGGTTGAGCAAGTTTATTACCGTAATCGATATAATTTAGTTTATAATCTTTTCGTTTTAATTTAGCCATAATAATATTTTTAAGTGGTTTATAAATAATAATCTAACTGATAGATTATGATCATATTCATCACAATCATTAAGCCAATTATGAAATATTAGCGATTTCTGTAATAAAAAAGTCAACAATCAAAATTTGGCTTGATTTTTTAGGTAACTAAATTTCAACTTAAACAAGTTCGCAACTATGGATTTACATTCTGGATTACCTTTTTGGATTGTTAAAAACGAATTTTTTGATTTATATCATCCTCTTCGAAATGATTTTAAAATAGATGTTGCTATAATTGGCTCCGGCATTACAGGAGCTTTAGTTGCGCACGAATTATGTGAAGCAGGTGTAGAATGCGCTCTTATCGATAAACGAACTATTTCTACAGGAAGTTCTGCAGCAAGTACTGCTCAATTACAATATGAAATTGATACCCCGTTAAGTAAATTAGTAAATATTGTTCCCAAAAAAATTGCTATTGATGCTTATTTCAATTGCTTGGATTCTATTACAGATATAGAAAATATATTCAAAAAAACTAATATTGATGCTGATTTTACACGTGTTCCTACAGTTTTATTAGCGAGTAATCAGCAAGGTGTGAAATTGTTAGATGAAGAATATACAATAAGAACAGAAGTCGGTTTGCCTGTCAAGTATTTAGATGCTAAACAATTAAAAACTTATCAAAATATTGATGGAATTGCTGCTTTACAAAATGATACTTCTGCACAAATGGATGCTTATAAAGGCGCTATCAATTTATTAAAGTATCATCAAGAAAAACATCAATTACAGATTTTTACCCATACAAAAGTGGAAAAAATAAACGAAAATAAGAACAATTGCGAACTATGGACGGAGCATGGACATACTATTTCGTGCAAGTATGTAATTGTTGCAACTGGTTTTGAAGCAGGTCAATTTCTACCTAAAAAAGTAATGAATTTATTATCTACTTACGCCATTTGTTCGGCTCCAATTGATGAAAAAATGGTTTGGCCAAATCGTAGCTTAATATGGGAAACAGCAGAACCATATCTTTATATGCGAACAACAAAAGATAATCGATTGATAGTTGGTGGTGAAGATGAAGATTTTCAAAATCCTGATAAAAGAGATGATTTACTTCGAGCAAAAATTAGAACTCTTGAACGTAAATTTAGCAGATTATATCCAGAAATTGAATTTAATACCGAAATGGCTTGGTGCGGAACTTTTAGCTCCACAAATGATGGTTTACCTTATATGGGTCCTTGGAAAAAAGGTGATCGAACGTTATTTGCATTAGGTTATGGAGGAAATGGGATTACTTTTTCGATGGTTGCAGCTCAAGTTTTAAAAAATATTATTCTTAACCAAAAAGATAGTCGCTTAGAAACCTTTGGTTTTGATCGACCAACTAAATAATTAAAAGTAAATTTCTATTCATATTTTATAACTACAATCATAAAATCAGAAAGATTATTTGATCTAATTGGACGGCAAATACTAAATAAAATATAATTATGAAAAAGAATACGAAACAAAATATAGCTCGTTATAGCCTAGGTGCTTTTTTAGTGGTAGCTGGTATTACACATTTAACAATTGCGAGAAAAGAGTTCAAAGCTCAAGTTCCTAATTGGGTGCCCTTAGATAAAGATGATACTGTGGTATATTCAGGAGTGGTAGAAATAGCACTTGGTAGTTCAATTATATTAGTATCGGACAAAAAGAAAGAACTTGTAGGTAAAGTTATTGCAGGATTTTTTGCTGCTGTATTCCCTGGAAATTGGGCACAATATAAAAATCATAGAAATGGATTTGGTCTAGATACGGATCAGAAGCGTTTAGCAAGACTATTTTTACAACCATTACTCATGCTTTGGGCAATCAAATCAACTCAAAAATAACCATATTCAATAGAGATCAATATATGAATACATCAATATTTTAGAAAGTATTAACATTTAAATTAATAGTTTGGTCTGAAAATTCCAAATTAAAATATCATAACTAAATAATCACAAAAATGAATACAACTAGAATTTCAAAAAATTTACAAAAAGCTTTAAATGATCAAATCACTTTAGAAGCCTTTTCTGCGCAAATGTATTTGATGCTTGCTTGCTGGGCAGACGAAAATCAATTAGATGGAATCAAAAATTTTATGATGAAACACTCACAGGAAGAGCGTGTACATATGGCTAAAGTTATGGAATACGTTCAAGAAAGAGGAGGAATTGTAAAAATCGAAGCTATACAAAAACCTGGTCCTGAACCAAAAAATGTATTAGAGTGTTTTCAAGCTGTTCTAAAACAAGAAATTGAAAATACAGAATCCATTTATAAAATTGTCAAAATGAGCATGGATGAAGAGGATTGGGCTACATGGAATTTCTTACAATGGTTGGTTGCTGAACAAAGAGAAGAAGAGAAATTAGCTTTAGACTTGCTAGATAAAGCTAAATTAGCTGGTGGTGCTAATATGTCTGATGCTGCAAAATTTGATTTGAATAAGACTATTGGTCAAACAGGACAGGAATTTCCTACTGCAGACCAAATCAACCCATTAGCAGAATAAATTAATTCTTGTAAAATCAAAAATCCCTTAATTTTAATAAAACTTAAGGGATTTTTGATTGCTAGAAAATAAAGAGAAAATATTAGGTATTTTCTTCATCACTGGATTATCAACCAAAGCGGGTGGCAACAAAATTATTTTTCCATCCAAATGCTTTTTGTCATCACGTAAATCTATTGTTTTGTACTCAGGTAATGTAACACCAACACTTTCGTAAGCCTCATTCAATTTTGCAATGGAATAATGGACATTTAACTCTCCAATACCCTCTAATGCTTTCATAATACGCTGCGATTTCCCTAAAGAATAGCCTATAAATACCGAAGTTTTTCCTTTCGCTCTATTATGATCTACCCAATCACGTATGTTTTTTTCTTGTTCTGCCACAGAAAGCCAATTGTAAACAGGAAGACCGAAGGTACTTTCGGTAATGAATTCGTGGCATTTTACAGCTTCAAAAGCCGTAGAAAGCCCATCATCTTGCAATCTATAATCTCCAGAAATTACGCTTACATAACCTTTATACTCCATCCTAATTTGTGCTGAGCCGATTATGTGACCTGCAGAATGTAATGAAACTTTAACCCCATTTATAGTTAGTTGTTCGCTATAACCGATACTTTCGCATTCGATATTTCTACCAATTCTTGAAAATAAAATAGGTTTAGTGAAATGATGACACAAATATTTTTTCATTCCACTTCGAGCGTGATCGGCATGTCCATGCGTGATAACTGCTAAATCTACAGGTCGCCAAGGATCAATATAAAACTTCCCTGGAATGCAATAAATACCTTTGGATGTGAATTTTAGCAGTTTCAAATTAATTTGTTTTTTTTTATTTATTTTTTAAATGTTTCGCTACAAAAAATCCTGCAGCGAATACTAGCGATGTTCCGATGATTTTTTGATTTGTTTTTGTTGGTACTGGAATAGCCATCTTTCCATAAACAGCATATGGATCCGTAGAAGGTTGTAAAACATTACCTTCATCAGCCTTTCCTTTTTTCACCTTCATCATCAGCCTTAAAACACCTGTTGCTAAATTGGTAAAGGTTTCTGGAAAAGCTCCATGTGCAAGCTTTAACATAAATGATGTGGCGTCTGGAAAGGTATCATTTTTAGGTTTGTTTATTAAATTATATATCACCTTTGCGGTATCTTTAGGATCGGCTGCAAACGGAGGTATTTTAAAATCTAAACCTGAGAATTTAGCGGAATGCATATTTCCTGTAGATTGTTGAACTTGTGGATAAACGTTGCAAATATGAATTTCGGGATACACACTATACTCACTTTGTAAACCACTCATCAACCCTTTTATTCCTGTTTTAGTTGCCGAATATACCGAACTAAATGGAGCTGGCATATATCCTCCAATGGAAACATTATTAATTAAAATGCCTTGATTTTGTTCTTTAAAAACGGGTAAAACGTAGTACGCTCCGTGCATATACCCCATTAAATTGGTTTTGATTACTTGTTCGTTTATGTCCATAGGAATTTCCTCAAATTTTCCACTTGCCATAACACCTGCATTATTCACCCACACATCTATGCGTCCAAATTCTTTCAGAGCAAATTCAACTAAATCTTTTACTTCATTTGCATTAGAAACGTCAGTTGATTTATAAACCGCTTTTCCACCGAAAGCATTGCATTCTGAAACCGCCTTTTCTAAACCTTCTACACCTCGTGCTGCCAAAACCAATTGATATCCATTTTGAGCAAATAAGTGTGCTGTAGCTAAGCCAACACCACTAGAAGCGCCAGTAATTACCGCTGTTTTAGTAATTAAATCAATGACTGTATTTTTCATAATTATAAATAGTAATATTAAACAAAAAGTCTCAGCACTCTGAGACTTTACAGTATTTTAATCGTTAATTAGACAGTCTATTTTTTCGAAATCATTCTATACACTGCTAGACATAAAACTGCTCCAGCAATTGCAACTAAAAAACTAGAAATATTAAATCCGCTTACATCGACACCTAAAAGCATCGATCCAAGCCACCCACCGACAACAGCTCCAATAATCCCAATAATTATTGTTACTATCCAACCACCTGGATCGTTACCAGGGTGTATTGCTTTTGCTATTGCTCCGGCTATAAGGCCGAAAATTATCCATGTTAGAATTCCCATAATGTGTGATTTTTAAATATTAATAAATTGCGTTAATAAAAATAATATTTCAAATGCAATGCCATAAATAGTTTGTTTCTGCATTTTTCTTTAATTAATTAACATTGTAGAAGACAATAATTTATTCTTTATAGTTTCAGTTCTCCTTCAATTCCTCCGTCTTCAATTGTACTTCCTGTAACGGCGGCAAAAAGCATTTTCGACATGGCAATAAACTTATTGTCTTTGGTTTCGTAATAATACCCATCGTTTGGCGAAACTTTTATTAGACTGATATTAGGATCGTCTTTTCCATCAAACCAAGCATTTGCAAAATTGGTCCAATATTTATCAATTAAAGTTATATCTTTTGAAACACTGGCTTTTCCTTTAATAAAGATGTATTCGTATTTAGAATTATTCATAAAATACAGTTCTACATTAGGATTGGCTTCAATTTCATCATTTTTCAGTGAACGAACATCACTCAAAAACCAGAGGTTACCAACCTCATCTACTTCTTGAAGAGCCATTGGTCTACTTGTAGTATTACCGCCAATATTGGTGGTAAAAAAGCAAGTTCGGGCAGTTTCAGCAATAGTTTTTATCTTTTCAATGGCTTTATTTCCGCTCAAATTTTCTGTCGGTGACTGTGCATTTCCCATAATTTTATTTTTTTATATCTGAATTGTGATTAAAACAATTTTTCTCCTCATTGATATGAAAAGTAAAATTTGTACAAACTATAATGTCATTGCTATCAAAATGTTTTACAATGCCATTTTTTTCCATCGTTACAACCCAACACGAATTTTGATGCATACCATAATCAATTATAAAAATAGTACGACCTCTACCAATAGGGTTATCAACAAGTATTGTAGGACTAAGTTGTAATATCATTCGTCTAAATTTTATATTTATATCACGTTAAACATTTTATTATGAAGGAACCTTCCTTTCTTCTTCACGGTCCCAAATACGATGTAATTTCATTACTTGAATAAAATCCGCAATCCAATTCTCATTTTCATCTTCTAAAATCACTCCTCTATCAAGTTTAACAAATGAATTATCCATTAACGAACCTGCTCCTTTTGCAAATGCTAATATTTTACAATGTCTGTAAGAATCATTGATAAATTCATAATAATCTGGATTCAATTTTAAAGATTCTATTGATTTGCCTGATGGTGTAAACACTGCATCATAACAAACAGATGGATCTGTAAGATAACTATGGGAAATCCTTTCTTTACTTCCTTCTTCATAAGTTAGCTCTCCAACTTTAGATGAAATTAATACCGCTTGAGCTCCCTCTTTTTCCAATGCTTTTTTTAATTGATCTACACTTTTTTTAGAAACACCATTATCCACTAAAAAGGCTACTTTTCTAGTTTTAATAGTACCTTCACCTTCTTTTACTTTCATACTCAGTGCATCAGATGAATTTATTTCTTGTTTTTTAGGCTTCAGAGGATAATTGGGATGATTTTGCCTTGCAAAACTTAATGTAAGTTCATCCAACTTTTTTGGAGGGATAATACCAAGACTATCTCCTACTTTTTGCGCTAAAGTTTTATCAATTTGAAAAAGAATAGCCACTTGTCGCTCTCTAATTTTTGGATCAGAAACCTTACTCAATTCAAAACTAAAAGCATCTATAATATGTTGTTTCTCTGGTTTGGATTGAGAATTAAAAAACAAAGTTGCTTGCGAGAAATGATCAGCAAAAGAATCAGATCTAGCCCTTACTTTCTTCCCTTCTACCTTTTGTTCATGAGATTGAAAACCTTCCTCTCCCTTTAACATTGCATGATATGGGCAACCAGAAGCTTTGCTGTTAGGAAAATAACTTACACCTCCTTTCAGTATATCAATTCTCCCTGTTCCATCTTTTTGATTATTATGCTTTTGGTTTAATGATCTATTAATAGGTATTTCATGGAAATTTGCTCCACCTAATCTATAATTCTGTGTATCCATATACGAAAAAATACGACCTTGCAATAAAGGATCATCAGATAAATCAATACCTGGGATAATTCTTCCAGGGTCAAAAGCCACTTGTTCAGTTTCAGCAAAAAAATTGTCGGGATTGCGGTTAAGGGTCATCGTTCCAATGATTTTTACAGGAACTAATTCTTCTGGAACCAATTTCGTAGCATCCAAGATATCAAAAGAATATTTTAATTCATCTTCTTCAGGAATTAGCTGAACACCTAAATCCCACTGCGGAAAATTTCCTTCATCAATAGCTTCCCATAGATCTAGACGGTGAAAGTCAGAATTAAATCCTGATATTTTTTGAGCTTCATTCCACGCAACAGAATGCACTCCTAATTTAGGTTTCCAATGGAATTTAACAAAAGTTGCTTTACCTTTCTCATTAATCAATTTAAATGTATGTACACCAAACCCCTCCATCATTCTAAGGCTTCGAGGAATTGCTCGGTCAGACATCGCCCACATTATCATATGTGCAGATTCAGGCATTAATGAAATAAAATCCCAAAACGTATCGTGCGCTGAAGCAGCTTGGGGAATTTCTTTATCTGGCTCTGGCTTAACAGCATGTACTAAATCAGGAAAATTCATAGCATCTTGTATAAAAAATACAGGAATATTATTACCTACAAGGTCAAAATTACCATCTTCTGTATAAAATTTAACTGAAAAACCTCTTACGTCTCTAGCTAAATCAGTAGAACCTTTGAAGCCTGCAACTGTTGAAAATCTAGTAAAAAGAGGTGTACTTATCCCCTTTTGTAAAAATTTCGCATGGGTAAATTCAGATATATCTTCATGAATCTCTAATATTCCATGTGCACCACTTCCACGTGCATGAACTACTCGTTCGGGAATACGCTCTCGATCGAAATGAGCCATTTTATCAAAAAAGATATGGTCTTGTTGTAGAGAAGGCCCTCTATCTCCAACTTTTAAGGTGTTATTATTATCATAGATAGACACACCATCATTAGTCGTCAATTTTTGATTCGAATTATCAATTGTAAATTGACTCATTTGTTCTGATTTAAGGTCTGATTTTTTTGATTTTTTCATATGCTAATATTAATTAATGAATTAGAATTGACGAATAGAACGTAATAAGAAAAAATAAAATCAACACAAAACTTATAGCTTTATTGTTATTTATTTATATTATACATAAATTTATTATGACATAAATCAATTAGAGTGCCATTTTTTTCTTAAAATGATAAAAAAGCACCTTTATAAAAACAATAAACTATTTAAATAACCCCTTGTGAATTTTAAATAATTTGAGTTTTTAGATTTTTAATATTTCAATTAAAGTAATTTTATTAATGTACTGAATCACTATTAGTGTAGTAATTTTAGCTGGAATTCTGGTTTTAAACCTTTCAAAAGTCGTTGCATAATTGCGTCTAATCATAAACTGATCGCATAGTTGAGATTTATATCATTCAAAAAAGGAATATCATAAACAGATGCGGGATTGATATCAATCCCCTGGAAAACACCAGCTAAATTTCAATAGATCACATGGATCATTTAAAGGAAAAACTCCATATGAAATACTGAAATCAATACTAAAATAATTATATTTATTGTCTACGAAGTGATGAAATACAACAATAATAACCCTGCATTATAGTTTCTCCCATTCCATTTTGCCAGAAGTAAATAACAAACTATAAGAACAACAATAATAAACATTGTTCTTGAAACTATATACCAATTTGATATATAAATTTCTTTCGCTTTGCGCTTAGCAATTGTTTTGTAAAAAATGAAAATGGTTCTATTATAAATCCTTTATAACAGAACCATTCTTATATTAATATTTTTGATTTATATACACTTCTCTGTAAATAGCTAATCTTTTAAAAACATTTTAAGAATCTTATATGCAAAATTTAGATCTATTAGCTTAATAGCATACTAATAACTGATAGAATCACTTTTAACAATTAAAAGTCTATGTAGAATATTTGAATTTAATCTATAATTGTTAAATGTTTAAGATTATAATAAATAAAAATCATCTATTTTTTCTTCACATAAAGTTTTGATTACATGTATCCATGAATCATTATCATTTAGACATGAAATATACTCATAAGCTTCTCCCCCATTATCAATAAATATTTCTTTTCCTTCCATTGCTATTTCCTCTAGAGTTTCCAAACAATCAGATACAAATGCAGGGCAAACAACTGCCAATTTTTTTATTCCTTTTGATGGTAAAACTTTTAAAGTAGAATCTGTATATGGCTCAATCCATTTATCTTTTCCTAGTCTAGATTGAAATGAAACAATTGTTTTTTCACGAGATAAATTTAATTTTTCTATCACTTTTTTTGTTGTCTCAAAACATTGATGACGATAACAGAATTGGTGACTTGGATTAAATTCTCTATCACAACAATCACTTAGATTACAAGTCTTTGTAGGATCTGTTTTATAAATATGTCTTTCTGGAATACCGTGGTAAGAAAATAACAGCCCATCATAATCATTCGAAAACTTGTCTTTTATACTTTCAACAAGACAATCTATATATATATCTTTATTATAAAATGGTTCCACATAATTTATTTTAACAAATGGAAATTTTTCTTTTCTTACTTTTTCTGATTTCTCTACTACAGATTCTGTTGTACTCATAGCATATTGAGGATACAATGGAAATAGTACAATCTTATTGACTCCTTTCTCAACTAGTTTAGAAATTCCATTTTCTATACTAGGTTCAGCATATCTCATTCCTATTTCAACAGGAATATCAACAATATTTTGTAATTTATTTTTTATTTTTTCAGTAATGACTATTAAAGGAGAACCCGCATCTGTCCAAATTTTCTCATAAGCTTCTGCGGATTTTGATGGTCTTGTATTTAGAATTATTCCTTTTACTAAAAGTGTTCTTAAAATCCAATTATAGTCAATAACTTTTTCATCCATTAAAAACTCTCCAAGATATTCTTTTACGTCATTTACGGATGTAGATTTAGGTGATCCTAAATTAACTAATAATATTCCTTTTTTACTCAATTTATTTACTTTTATGGTTACTAATTTTTTTTAATAAATATTTTAAAAAAAATGTATAAATATGCACTCTATTTACAATTTAAATGAAATTTGTATATTAATGCATTACAACATTTATAAATCGGAAATATTTATAATTGTTTTATAACAATCAAAATACTCTTGTCCATAAGTGTTTTTATTATTCATTATTTTTAATCTAAATCTTTGATAAAAAGTTTTTACAAACCTCACTTTAACTAAATACAATAAGGTGCTTAATTGAATCCAGCTTGAAATTTCAGTATGGATATAAATACCTCGTAGTGAAGTTTTGATATTAATTCTGCAAAAGCAGAGAATGTGGAAAAATATATTATAGTCGTTTTATATTATAAATCATTAATATACTTTCATTTTACTCCTTAAATGCTTCATTAAAAATACTTATAGCCCTGTCTCGAGCAAAATTATGAGGAATTATAGGAGAAGGATAATCATTAGTTCCAAATTCCATCACCCACTTTTTAATGTAAAGTGATTCTTTGTCAAATTTTTCTGCTTGAAGAATTGGATTAAAAACTCTAAAATAAGGTACAGCATCACAACCCGATCCAGCAACCCATTGCCAATTACCATTATTTGCAGATAAATCATAATCGTTTAGTTTTGAAGCAAAATAAGCCTCACCCCAACGCCAATCAATGAGTAAATGTTTACATAAAAAACTTGCTGTTATCATCCTTACTCTATTATGCATAAACCCAGTTTGATTAAGTTCTCTCATTCCTGCATCTACAATAGGATAACCTGTTTTTCCATCGCACCATAACTTAAATTCTTTCTCATTATTCTTCCATTTAATAGCACTATACTTGGCTTTAAAAGGTTGGTGAACAACATATGGAAAATGATAGAGTATTTGCATAAAAAATTCTCTCCAAATTAATTCATTTAACCACGTTTCATTGTGCTTTATCGCAAATGCGACACATTTTCGTATACTAATCGTCCCAAATCTAAGAGCTATACCTAATTGTGTTGTACCTTGTTTAGCGGGATAATCTCTATAAGAATGATAATTATCAATGATTTGAATATCTAATATAGGTTGTTCAAATAAAATAGAAGTTTTCAAAAAACCAATTTCTTTCAGTGAAAGAATCGTTTTGAATTCTGTTTTCAAAAATTTACTATAATCAGGATTATGACATTTATAATCTTCAGTTTTCAAAATCTGTTTCCATTTTTTTGCATACGGAGTATATACTGTATAAGGAGAACCATCTTTCTTTAAAATATCTTTCTTGTCAAAAATTACTTGATCTTTAAATGCTTTAAACGAAATGTTATATAACTTAAAATAATTGTAAATAGAAGTATCTCTTTTAATTGCTAAAGGTTCATAGTCACGATTACAAAATATAGAATGAATAGCAAACTCTGTAGAAAGTTGCTGAAAGATTTTGAAAGGATCACCATAATATACATGGAGACTTGTCCCAAAGGATTTTAATTGATTATTAATCTTTTGAAGCGCTTGATGAATATAATCCACCCTCTTATCTTTCTTGTCATCCAGTTGTCGTAGAATACCTTCATCAAAAATAAAAATAGGTAACACATGAACTCCAGATGAAAGAGCGTGGTACAGTCCAACATTATCTTCTAAACGAAGATCTCTTCGAAACCAAAAAATGGAAATTTTATTTTTCATTTAAAAATGGATTATCATTTCGATTATGTTCTACCCAAACCAAATTCGATATATCAAAACCAATTTCTGAAGCTAATGCAAGAAAGTTTGTTTTAATATTATCTGGAATATCTTTCGTCCTAGATAAAATCCATAAGTAATTTAGATTTTTACCTATAACCAATGCATATTGATAGTTTTTATCCAAAGCAATTACGTTATAACCAGCATAGAAAGGTCCAAAAAAGCTTACTTTTAGCTTTCCTATTTGCTTACCGTCTCTAAATTTTGCTTTACCTATAGCTTGCTTCCATACTTGTTTATCCTTATTAAATCCGCTATTTGAAACCATCAGATTTCCTTTTTTATCAAAAGTGTAGTTAGCGGAGACATTATCCAAGTTTTTTTCAAAACGAAAATCTAAACGAGCGATTTCAAACCAAGTACCTAAATACCGATCAACTTCAAAATTTCGAACAGCTTCAGCCTTTTTAGGAATAGAGGAACATGAATTGGAAAATATTAACAATCCTATACATGCTATTTTCAATAGTATTTTATTTTTTACTTTCATGAGATTTTGATTTAAATTGTTTAAAAAAATAAAGTACTAAAAGAAATTGCGTATATCCATACACAGCATCTTCTATTGGAATAGTTCCCATTCTGATTCCCAAAAAATCATCAGGATTGTAATTTACAATTGGCGACTCTAATCCTGTACCTGTTAGAATACCATTTACAGGAAAGAAACCAAGCATAAGAAGCATAAAAACCAAAGATGCTTTAGTAAGCCAATCTACTTTAGCAATAAAATGCAAATAGATCAATGTAAGTATCGTAACTATTGTTGTAATGAGGGTGTAAATTTTGTCTGTATGCAATAAGCCGACAACCGACAAAATAATAATGCTTACAAAAAGCAATAAATTATTAAAAGCACTTAAGGCTTCCAATTTGTAGTATTTATCAATGGTGTAATAGGTAAAAATGCAAGAGAACGGAATGCAAATAAAGAATAAAATTTCTTCCAAAGGCAAACCAAAAAAATTAATCCCAAGAGTATAATTGGTATTAAACCACCATACTCCATGAGCCGTAAACCATATATCCCAAGCAATAAAAGGAATAGCTACTAAAATGGCAGCTTTTAGGAATGAACCAAATTGAAGATTGAATTGAATTCTTTTGTCAAAAGATGCTATAAAGCAAATGATGATAGTGAAAAACAATATGAGGGCATAAGTATAAGTCATCATGATTTAGCCGATTTAAAATACATTTTGAAATACTTCAACGGCACATATAAAAAACCAAAACATTCTCCTTCTTCTTTTCCTAAATGTTTGTGATGCTGCTTATGTGCTCTGCGAAGTGCTAAAAAATAAGCGTTCTTAGTGTGTGTGAAAAACTTTATCCGTTGATGAATAAAAATATCATGTACAAAAAAATAAGCCATGCCGTAGAGCATAATTCCCAAGCCGATAAAAAACAAATAATTGAAATTTTCTAATGACCCAAAATACATCAGCGCAATAGTGGGGATTGCGAAAATCACAAAAAACCAATCGTTTTTTTCTAATTCACCATCGTTGCTATGGTCATGGTGATCTCGGTGTAAAACCCATAAAAATCCATGCATAATATACTTGTGAATAAGCCAAGTAGCTGCTTCCATCAGTATAAAAACAAGTATAACAAGTACTATTTTCATTTTAATTTTTGTTGAAGAGGTTTTCTAAAACATGAAATCTGTAATTAAATATTTTTTCTAATTTCTTTTTTACAAATAAAGCGTGGGCTAAATTTCCTAAAAGTCCGAAAGGCAGTTCATAATCAACTTTATCTATCATGAACACACCTTTTTCGTTGGGTATAAATTCGTGGCGATGGTTCCATAATTTGTAAGGCCCTTTTTCCTGAAAATCCGTAAAACTCTTATTGGGAATTACCTCTGTAATTCTTGTTTTCCATTTCAAGGGAATGCCAAACAATGGTGAAACCGTGTAATCGATTATCATTCCTTCAAATATTTTATTTGTTTTTTGTTCAGATAACACGTTAAATTCCATATCTTTTGGGGTTATTTTTGATAAATTCATCGGTGATGAAAAAAAATCCCATGCGGTTTGTAAATCACAATTCAATTGTTGTTCTCTGTATAATTCATGTTTCATAATTAATTACTTTAAGAGTGTTTCAATATTTTTTTGAAGAAAATCTGAATTGATGTTTTTTTTGTTTTTAACAAGAAAATCCTTGTCTTCTTTTAAATGACTGTTATACCTCAAAAAAGAAGGTGCATTTTTCTGAACAGAAAAACGGATATATCTCATTTCAACATTTTCAGGTTCTTTACTAATGGCTAATTCAATGTTATTCTTTCCTTTCCTAAAAGTAGCAAGTTTGCTCAATGGATTAAAAACATGATTTGCCCAAATCGTTTGATAAGCACCAAGATAGGCTAAATCTATCACCGATTTTTCTTTAGACAGTTCTAATTCCTCAATCATCTTTTTACATAGTTTTTTATCTAGAACAGCTTTGCTGTAACTCGTCCTAACCTCATTCAAATCTGAATTTTTAAAGAAAACATTCATCAATAAAACGGTTGAAAATAACATCAAAATTTTCATTACATAATCGCAATTTTATACCTTACATAACTTTTAAAAGCCACAACTATTTTTTGAGGATTGGAAACCCGAACCCTATTATTTAATATTTCTGAGGATTTTTTTCGTTTGATTTTTCTAAACAAAGAAATGTAATACTTATACGCCAAATACACACCGAACATAGACGAATTTGGAAGCTTTTTAATGCCGATTAAAGCTTCTTTAAATTCCTCCTCTATTTCTTTTTCAATTTGGCATTTTATGTGATTATCAAAGACCGCCATATCAACATTCGGAAAATAAGTTCTGCCTAAAATTTGATAATCGTCTTTCAAATCTCTTAGAAAATTTATCTTCTGAAAAGCAGAACCTAATTTCATTGCATACGGTTTTAATTCTTCAAATTTCTCTTTGTTTCCTTCCGTAAAAACCTGTAAACACATCAAGCCCACTACTTCGGCAGAACCGAAAATATATTCATTGTACAATGCTGAGTTGTAATCAATTTTTTGCAGATCCATTTCCATGCTATTAAGAAATTGATCGATAAGAACCGTATCAATTTCATATTTATGCACGGTTTCCTGAAAGGATTGTAAAATGGGATTAAGTGAAATCCTTTCTTCTAAGGCGTTTTGAGTTTCAATTTTTAATCTGTTTAACAGTTTTTCTTTATCGTACTCGTGAAAACTGTCTACAATTTCATCCGCCAGTCTCACGAAGCCATAAATAGCGTAAATAGCGTTGCGGATAGAAGGCTTTAATGCCAAAATACCCAAAGAAAAACTTGTGCTGTATTTTTGTGTTGTTATCTTACTTACCGAATAAGAAAGTTCGTCAAATAGCTGTTTCATATTACTCAGTTTTGAATTTGGTTATTTCGTTAGCTACTATTTTACCCGATATAATGGACGGTGGAACGCCAGGACCTGGAACGGTCAACTGACCGGTATAAAATAGATTATTTACTTTTTTATTTCTCATTTTCGGCTTCAAAACCGCAGTTTGATTAAGGGTGTTTGCCAAACCATACGCATTTCCACCATAGGCATTATAATCTTGTACAAAATCGTTTACACAATAACTTCTTTGGTACTCAATTTTTGAAATTAAATCGTTTACTCCTGTATGCTTTTCAATTCGGGAAAGCATTTCTATTAAATACTTTTCCCTGTTTTTTTCATCGTCTTGAATGTCAATTGCCAAAGGCATCAACAAAAACAGATTTTCTTTTCCTTCAGGGGCAACACTCTTATCTGTTTTAGAAGGACAACAAGCATAGAACAGTGGGTTTTCTGGCCATTTTTTTACTCCATAAATACAATCAATATGCTCGTCTAGATCGTTTTCAAAAAATAGTGTATGGTGTTTGAGGTTGGGAATAGTTTGATTTATACCCAAATAAAATATCAAACTTGACGGTGCAAAAGTTCTACTTTGCCAATATTCTTCGGTGTAATTCCTTAATCGCTCCTCTAAAAGTGTTTCTGTGTGATGATAATCTGAAGAAGCGATTACGGTATCAAAAGATATATTTTCTCCATTTATATGCAAAGAAGATATTTTGTTATGGCTCGTATTAATTTTTTCAACCGTTTTATTAAAGTGAAAAATTGCTCCTTGTTTTTCTGCAACCTTCTGCATTGCCAATACCAATTGGTAAAATCCTCCCATAGGATAATGTGTACCCAATGCGTAGCCTCCATAATTCATCAGACTGTACAATGCTGGAATGTTTTTTGGCGATGCTCCTAAAAAAATAACAGGAAATTCCATCAGCATTCGTAACTTCTCATCTTTAAAGTAGCTACCAACATAGCTTCTGAAGTTTGTGAGCAAATTTAATTTCAATGCACTTTTCGCAATTTTGGGAGATACAAATTCTAACCAACTGTGACTAGGTTTTGTAACGAAGTCTTTCATACCCACCTCGTATTTGTACTTTGCCGACTGAATAAATTTTTCTAATTGAACTCCTGCACCTTTTTCTATGGTTTCAAACAGTACTTTTAAGTCTTCAAAATTTTCAGGAATATTCATTTTCTCATCAGAAAAAATCATTTCAAACTGAGGATTTAAGGAAATTAAATCATAGAAATCAGAGGTTTTGTATCCGAAATCAGCAAAAAATTTATCCATAATATCAGGCATCCAATACCAGCTTGGTCCCATGTCAAAAACAAAACCTTGCTCTGTGGTAAATTGTCTGGCTCTACCACCCGGCTGATTATGTTTCTCAAATACATGAACTTCGTGACCCGCTTTTGCCGCATAAGCAGCAGCCGACAATCCGGAAAACCCAGACCCAATAATAGCTATTCTTTTTTTCATATCTCGTTTTTAACTTCATTTATATGTAGAATAACCATAAGGAGATACAGTCAATGGTACATGAAAATGCTTATCCCCTTTAATATGGAAAACAATCTCGATAAAAGGATAAAATGTTTGCAACTTTTTTCTATCAAAATAAGATTCAATATGAAATACGAGTTTATAAACACCGTCATTATTCTGACCATAAGGTAAAAAATTCCCTATTCTACCATCTTTATCTGTAATTTGTGTACTTACCTTAGTCCACGAATTGTCCACATTCATTTTCTGTAATGTAACTGAAACAGATGGTGCAGGCTCTCCAGTAGAATTATCTAAAATATGACTGGACAATTGATATGTTTTCGTTTGTGAAAAACAGTACAAAGAACAACAGAAAATTAGAAAGAAAAATACACTCTTTTTCATAGTAGTTATTTTTTTAATTAATATGTTTGTAAGCCTCATCTAATAAATCTTCTGTATCAAAATTCTTTTGATAAATATCTTGATGAAAAGCTTCAAGTTTGTTGAGTAGATTTATTAATTCCATTTTTTCAGCATAAGTTAAATTACCTGCTACAATTTGTGTTGCTAGTCTAATTTTTTCCATTTGTTCTTCTAAAATTTCTAAACCTACGGGACTAATCTTAATAACTTTGCTTCTTTTATCAAGCTCAGAAGAAGCTTGATCAACCCAACCCTTAGCAATTAAACGATTTATAATTTGCATCCCTACAGGTTTTTCATGTACATTTTTCTTAATCAAATCCATCTTAGACATTTCTCCAAATGCCTTTAAATTAATTAAGTAAATAAAATCTTCTTGAGAAGAAAAATCTGATCCTATAATAGCAGACTTTGAATAACTTTTTGCATATCTATTCATATGAACAAGTAATGTACTTATAACACTTTCAGCCGATCTCATTTTTTCTTTTCCAATCCAATGAGGTACATCACAAGAACTTTCTAGATGATTATTTAAAATAATCCACTTTTTAAAATCATCAATAGAAGCATTAGTATTACACGTATTTTCATTTTCAAACTCTTCTATTAAATCAACTACATCTTTGATTAATTGGAAATTCATATACAATATTTAGTTTACAAATATACTATTTTAAAACAAATAAAGAATATTATTATACTATATATTAAAAATAATATCCGAGCTTATTAAAAAACAATGTAATTTTATATGTATAATTCTAACTTATCAATACTTCGGCAGACTCGTCACAAGCAAGACTTGGCTGTAAACCTCTCTACTAAAAATATTCTCATTTCACTAAAGATTTTAAAAACGCTACGGGCTAAAACCTTTTTAACGTTATTCAAACATTTTCTTAACGTGAGAGTATTAATGCCGGTTTCTTCATCCTCTTTTCTAATTCAAATTCGTTGTCATTTCGATTCTAAATCGTTGGGTTTTTATAATTCGTTATTTATCGTCTAAGTCTTCGATACAACGTTTTGCAAACGCCACTCTGACTGACGATAATAAGAAGCTGAACTGAATTCAGCTTGACAATTTGGTTTTTTATTTAAAAACAATTTGATTGATGTCATTCTAAGCCTGCCAAAGAATCTCTTCTTTTCATTTTTATTCATGAGTTACTAATTGTTTTTAAATGAATTCATATACCCTTCGGGGAAGTCTTGACACAAAAACGAAACAAAAAAGATGCCGACAGTAGTCTCTCAATGATTCAACTAAATAAATTATTTCCATAAAGTTGATAACTCACTTCGTTCAGACACCTCAACTTTTTTTATTCCAATAATTTAGAATTGAATTGCATTTCGATCCTAAATCGTCGGATTTTTATCATTCTTTTTTAATATTCAAATTCACTTTTAACAACGGGTTTTGTCATTCGTTATTTATCGTCTAAGTCTTCGATACAACGTTTTGCAAACGCCACTCTGACTGACGATAATAAGAAGCTGAAATCAAATCAGCTTGACGATTTGGTTTTTTATTTAAAAACAATTTGATTGATGTCATTCTAAGCCTGCCAATGTCGTACTTCATGACTTCG
>NZ_DFRA01000007.1:0-3952 GCF_002378465.1 Empedobacter sp. UBA3475
CGTTAAGAAAATGGTTGAATGGAGCGTTAAAAAGGTTTTAGCCCGTAGGGTTTTTAAAATCTTTAGTGGAATGAGGGCATTTTTAGTAGAGAGGTTTACGGCCAAGTCTTTTTTCGTTAGTTTTTTTGACGAAAAAAAGTGACAAAAGATTCTGCACTTCGATTGCCTCAGTGCCCGTATTAAAAGTGACTACGAATTTTAATTAAAAAGAAGGATTATGAAAAACTATATTCATTCATTTTTATTCATTACTTTTTTAATTGTTTTTAAATGAATTCATATGCCCTTCGGGGAATCTTGATAAAAAAACATTTGAAATTAAAAGGAGAAGCTCCAGTGGAGCTTAGGTATAATGCTTACAAGTCGGTCAATAACGACTACTCGCTAAATTCATTTCTGCTTCTTTTATCGTCAGTCAGAGTGACGTTTGTAAAACGTTGTATCGAAGACTTAGACGATAAATAACAATTACTCGCTAAATGCTTAACTATGTTCATTTTTACCTTGACGCAAAAACGAACCAAAAACGTCAAGACCGCGATTTTCGACGTTCAATTCTCATCTCACGCACTAAAAAGATTAAATGATTCGCATACGCTCACTAATCTTTTTAACGCTCGTTTCAATGGATTGAAGCTCGTCTGCAAATCGTATGTCGGCTTTAAAATTCTTATTTAAAGCAATCTCGACTCTTCAACAATGACGATTTATAAATTCGTTGTTAAAAATGAATTTTAGTATAGAAAAAGGATGAAGAAACCGGCATTAAAACTCTCACGTTAAGAAAATAATTTAAGTTTTAAGTATTGAGTTTTAAGTAATAAGTTTTTACAAAATTTATGAATGAAAAAAGGATTAGAAAAATGTCATATGATTTGGAGACGAGAGTCAAAAAAGTTGAAAGTTATGGTTAAAATGTTTGAGTGGAGCGTTAAAAAGGTTTTAGCCCGTAGGGTTTTTAAAATCTTTAGTGGAATGAGAACATTTTTAGTAGAGAGGTTTACGGCCTTGACTTTTTGGTTACTTTTTAGTCTGTTCCCCGAAGGGCATATGAATGCAAATAATTAAAATAGATAAGGAATGAATAAAAAAGTGACATTAAAGAATTTTTAATCTCAAATGTTATAAAAAGTGGATTTGAATATTGAAAAAGGATGAAAACGTAAAACGTTAAACGTAAAACTTATTACGTAAACATATCGCTCACTACGCCGAATTGAAACTCTACTTTTCAGCAATGACGGTTTATAAATTCTTTGTTAAGAAAGGATTTGAATATTAATAAGAATAAAAATAAAAACGTAGAACTTAATACGTGTCACGTAAAACTAAAAAAAACACGTAAAACGTTAAGCGTAAAACTTATACCAAGACCGTTAACCTATAAACTCATCGAACATCGAGAAGACAGTGGTGACTGTACTTCGATAGTTTAGATAATTAATCGAGGGATTTCTTTTAAAGGAATTTGGTGTTTCGCAAATGTACGTTTTAAGGTAGTATAAGTGGAGAAACCACTTTGAATGGTAATGTCCTTGAATGGAGCATTGGTAAACATGATCAATTCTAAGGCTTTCAACATTTTTAATTTTTGTTCGTATTCCGAAAAGGAGCAATTGAAATAGTAGTTGAATCCTTTCTGAATTTCATAGTAAGTAAATTCGGTATCTGCTGCAAAAGCATAAAGTGTTTGGTTCTTTTGCAGGCATTCTTTGTAAATTAATTTGAGCTTTTGAATGGGAATATGATAAAATTTTTTCCAGTTCTCCTTTAATTCTTGACTTTTGACTTGGATCGAAACACAATAATACGCAAATTGATCTTGTTTGTGTCGGTGAACAAAACCAGCGAGATGATGGTAACCGTGTGATAAACCTGAAATATCAATAAGAAAAGGAAAATATTGATTTTGATTATAAGTGATTTGTGTGTTGTTTTTTAAAAGTTTGTAAAGTGCTTCTATGTCAACATTAAAATCTATTGATAAGGTTGGGGGACGTGGACATTCGCAGAGGTCATTGAAGTAAAAGATTAATTGCGGAATAAACAAAATCTGTGATTGATAATCTTGTATCGCAAACAAATTGATTTTTTGAATAAAGCCAAATGCATATTCAATCATTTGCATATACTGTTTGTTTAGGATATCTTGTTTTGCTTCGACTTGTGGTTCATTTTTCTTGATTACATCTCCATATCGATGAATAAAAAAGTTCAGGTACTTGATATATTCTTCATATACTTCAATTTTCATACGCTTAAAAATTAAAATTGAAAATGGTTGTAGTAAAGATGTATTTGTCTAATATACAATAAATTATAATATAAACAAAAATCCCCTCCAAAAGTAGAGGGGAAATAGTTAAAGTACAGTGACTTGACCTAAGTAAATAGATGGTGCAGCGTCTTGCTTTATGACGGATAAAAAACTCATCCATACATGTACATCTGTTCCTTGATATTTGGGTAGAAATTGGAGTACATATGATTCTTCGGAGCGTTTTACAGTTGTTTGTACAACCGTTGATTGTGCTTTTGTATTCCCATCTTCTACATACAATATAACCAAGGTGTCATTTTGATCCACAAGTTCTGTTGCATTATTGGTCCATGTAATCGTTACCGATAGTGGATCGTCTGCAATAACATTTACAGGTTGTGGTTCGAGTAAATTACCTTTTGTGAATTGAATAGCATCATAATCAATAGAAAAGGTTAAGGTATCCATATTACAAGGCATAGATTGTAATAAATTTGCCATGGCTTGATTATAAGGCGATTTTAAACCAGCCCTTTTTCCGTAATAGGTTTTAGCCAATGCTTTATACCCTTGTATAAACTGCACAGCAAAATTGAATCTGTCTTTTATTACTTGTTGTTTTGGCGTTGGTATACGATTTGATTTTCGTGGTCGTATACGAGAAATTTCATTTCCTTCGATATTCGAAACAACAATTCGTCCTGTACGTCCTCGCGTACCTGACAATAGAGAATCTGTAATTTTTCCCATTTTTAATAGATTTTAAATTAAACTTTATTTGACTTGGTTCAGCAACAATTCGAAATTATGAGGAATGATTTGAAGAGGTTAATTTATGGTTATCCATGAACGAAATTGGTAGGTGATGAAGGGGAATGATTGCTAAGGATGTAGATGTTAGATGTACAATGTATTATGTATTATGTAAAAAGTAGTTGTTAGATATGAGATATGAGATTTGAGAAGTGAGATTTTAGAGTTGTATTATGTAAAAAGTAGATATTAGTATTGAGAGGGTTGTTGTACAATGTATTTGAGGTTAAGAATGTGGTTCTGAACATAATTACGAGAATAAGAAGATAATTAGTAGTTCATTATTTTATTACGTTCATTTTTACTCATGAGTTATTATTGTTTTTTAATGAATTCATATGCCCTACGGGGAAGTCTTGAGGTAAGTTAAAATATTGTAAAAAGTATTATGTAAAAAGTACATTGTATTAAGTATAAAGTAGATGTGAGATATTAGTATTGAGAGAGGAGGTGAAATGCGAACAGTAAATCATTTTTAACGCTCTTTACGCCGAATTGACACTCGACTCTTCAGCAATGACGGTTTATAAATACTTTGTTGAAAGTGGATTTGAATGTTTAAATAGGAATTAAAAAAATCCGACGATTTAGGATTGAAAGGCAATTCAACTCTAAATTATTGGAATAAAAAAGTTGGAGTGTCTGAGTGAAGCGAGTTGCCAACTTTATGGAGATAATTTAGTTAGTTGAATTACCTGAGCCATACCATGGCTCCTCCTTTTAATTTCAAATGTTTTTTGGATGAGCAAAAAATGAAAAAGAAGAGATTCTTCGACGGGCTCAGAATGACAGCTAGATAAGAGTCTAAAGAGAAATTAGGATATATTAAGAGGATTAGTAGTTCTTTATTTTATTACATTCATTTTTGTCTTGACACAA
>NZ_DFRA01000008.1:0-5988 GCF_002378465.1 Empedobacter sp. UBA3475
TAACAAGGGGAAGATTACACAACCTTATTTTTATTCTCATTTAAATAATAAGAAAATAATATCAATACAAGCTTTAAAATATCAAAATAAAGAGTTAATACAAATCGATTTTTCAAATAAATTTCAAGGGCGATTTGATTTATTACTAATGTGTTTAGGAGTATTATTGATTGTATTGATTACATATAATATTTATTGCATAACAAGAATTTTAAAATAAAAAAAGGAACTCAAATTTGAGTTCCTTACTATTTTGATTAAGAATATTCTTATCCTAAAACTTTTGCAACTGTAGCTCCGATATCAGCAGGAGATGCAACAACATGGATTCCACATTCTTCCATAATTGCCATTTTAGCTTGTGCTGTATCATCAGCTCCACCAACGATAGCTCCAGCGTGTCCCATTGTACGACCTTTTGGTGCAGTTTGTCCTGCGATAAATCCTACAACTGGTTTAGTTCCATTTGCTTTAATCCAACGAGCAGCCTCAGCTTCTAATTGTCCACCAATTTCACCAATCATTACGATACACTCAGTTTCAGGGTCATTCATAAATAATTCAACAGCTTCTTTCGTTGTAGTTCCAATAATTGGGTCTCCACCAATTCCGATTGCTGTAGAAATTCCGTAACCAGCTTTTACAACTTGGTCTGCAGCTTCGTAAGTTAAAGTTCCTGATTTAGAAACGATACCAACTTTACCTTTTTTGAAAATGAAACCTGGCATAATACCAACTTTAGCTTCCTCAGAAGTAATAACACCAGGACAGTTAGGTCCGATTAATGTTACATCTCTTTGGTCAACATAAGCTTGTACTTTTACCATATCTTCTACTGGAATACCTTCTGTAATACAAATAATTACTTTGATACCTGCTTCTGCAGCTTCCATTACAGCGTCAGCAGCGAATGCTGGTGGAACGAAAATAATAGAAACGTCTGCTCCTGCTTGATCAACAGCATCTTTTACTGTGTTAAAAATTGGTAATCCTAGGTGAGTTTGTCCTCCTTTTCCTGGAGTTACACCACCTACTACTTGTGTTCCATATTCAATCATTTGCTCAGCATGAAAAGTTCCTTCTTTCCCTGTGAAACCTTGAACGATTATTTTTGAATCTTTGTTTACTAATACAGACATTGTGATTTTTAATTTACACAAATATAAAAGGAGTTTTGCATTTTAAAAAATATTCAATGTAAAAAATACACTAAGTCTTTATTAGAACAGGACAAAAAAGTATAAGATATTTATCATAAAAAAAAGCCGACCAAATGGTCGGCTGCAAATATATTCTATAAAGAATTTTATTTTCTCTTGTAATCGCGAACCATTATCTCTGTGACAGCCATTTTTTTATACAAGCCACGAGCCTCTTCTGCTGGATAACCAAAATATGTTTTTCCACCTTCCAAAGATTTACTAACTCCTGCTTGTGCTAATAACACCGCTTTTGTACCGATTGTTATACCACTTGTAATCCCAACTTGTCCCCAAATAGAAACTTCGTCTTCTACATTTACACAACCAGCAATTCCAACTTGCGAAGCAATCAAACATTTTTTACCTATAATTGTATCATGACCAATCTGAATTAAGTTATCCATAATTGTTCCTTCTCCAATAATTGTAGACGCAGAAACTCCTCTATCTATCGTACAATTCGCACCAATTTCTACATTATTTTCGATGATAACATTTCCGACAGATTTTAAACGATCAAAACCTGTTTCGCGGTTTTTGTAATAAAATGCATCAGCTCCTAAAACTGTTCCCGAACGAATAATTACATTATCTCCGATAATTGCATAATCATTGATTGAAACATTAGAATGAATCACACAATTTTTTCCAATTTTAACATGATTTCCAATAAATGCCCCTGGCTGAATAACTGTTCCTTCACCTATTTCTGCTGAATCAGAAATTTGTTTTGTAGAAGTTTCAAACGCCATAAAATGTTGTCCAATTTTGACAAAATCACGGAAAGGATCATCAGAAATCAACAAAGCTTTTCCTTCTGGACAATCAACTTCTTTGTTAATCAAAACGATTGTAGCATTCGATTGTAACGCTTTATCATAATATTTTGGATGATCAACAAAAACTATATCTCCCGCTTCTACACGGTGAATTTCATTGATTCCTTCTACTGGAAAATTTTCGTCTCCAATAAATTTCGCATCGATAATTGATGCTATATCTTTTAATTGATGTGTTTGTGGAAATTTCATCTTTCTCTCCTTTTAAAAAGTCTACAAATATAAAAATAAAAAAGCTGTCAAAAAATGACAGCTTTAATGATTTATAAATTGAATTTCATTATTTTTTCTTGAAAACCATTGTTTTAACATCATTTGCAAACAAAACTAATTTTCCGTCTACAATTTCGTATTTATTTACATTATTAAAACGCTCTCCAAAAGCATCATAATCTACACCTTGACAAGCCATTCGCGTAGTGGCGATGTTTTTTACTGTCAATGAATTACCAACTGCTACATAAGCACCTATCAAATTATTACATCCATCATTACCAGAAACCTTGTTATTTTGAAATGTTAATCTAGGTTTTTGATTTGGGAAACGATCATCTAATGTTTTGGCACTTCTATCTTTACCAATAAATTCTTCTAATTCCCAAGAACCTGCTAAATTACCAGGACGAACAAAAGTCATGATGACAATATCTCCTTGAATTAATAATAATTTATTATCTGAAATAGAGTATTTTAATTTTCCGTTTAATTTTGAACTGAAATTAGAATCTTCTACATTTTGACAAGCTTTCATCGTAGACATCATATTACCAAATGTAATTTCATTTCCAGAAATTGTAACTCCTCCATTCAAAGTGTTACAACCATCCGAAACATTTAACATACTATTCGAAATAAAATTAAGGTAAGGAGTTCCCATTGGATAAGCTTCTGCAATAGAACCTGCCTTCATAAAATTGATTTGGCTCAACTCCCATTTTCCTAAAATAGAGTTGTTATTTGTGTTTTCAGTATTACCTATCACGTTATTAACAGTAGAACAAGATGTTAAGAATCCTGTTGATAAAATTGCTGAAAAAGATATTTTTAAAATTGTTGATTTCATAAAATTTAATTTCAAGTTTCAGTCTAATAAACGAATATCATACCAAATCTCAAAAATGTTAAAATACATTTCTACAAAGGTTTTGAAAAGATGAAGCCAAGTAAAGAATTTGTTTTAATTTTGAGAATTAATTTGTTTACATAATTCTAAAAAATAATTCAATTTGATTTCTCAAAGAACGATAGATATAATTTTCGAAACAGCTCGTGTAGAAGAAGTTGTTGGTGATTTTGTAAACTTAAAACGTGCAGGTTCTAGCTTAAAAGGACTCTCGCCTTTTGGGAACGAAAAAACACCTTCTTTTGTTGTTTCACCTGCCAAACAAATCTGGAAAGATTTTTCTTCTGGAAGAGGTGGAAATGTTGTGACTTTTTTGATGGAAGTTGAACAATTTACTTATCCAGAAGCGTTGCGATGGTTGGCAAAACGTTATAACATCGAGATTGAAGAAGATGCTGAATATACTTTTGAGCAACAACAAGAGGAAAAAGACCGCGAAAGTTTATATATCTTGACTGATTTTGCGAAGAAATTCTTCACTAATCAATTGCATAATTCGGAAGAAGGAAATTTGATTGGATTAAGTTATTTCCGCGAACGTGGCTTTACCAAAGAAACCATCGACAAATTTGAGCTTGGTTATTCACCAAAACAATGGGATGCCTTTGCTGAATATGCCTTAAAAAATGGTTATTCGAAAGAATTAATTGAAGAAGCTGGTTTAGCAACTTTCAAAGAAGATAATAAGAAATATGACAAGTTTCGCGAACGTGTTATGTTTCCTATTTATAGTTTTTCGGGACGTACATTAGGTTTTGGTGGAAGAATTTTGCGAAATGATGCCAAAGCTGCTAAATATTTAAACTCTCCCGAAAATAAAATTTACCATAAAAGTAAAACGCTTTACGGATTATTTCAGGCAAAACAACACATTACAAAAGCCGATCAATGTTTTTTGGTCGAAGGTTATACAGATGTTTTGTCGTTGCATCAAGCAGGAATTCAAAATGTAGTAGCGAGTTCTGGAACAGCGCTTACAAACGAACAAATTCGTTTGATAAAACGTTTGACAGAGAACATCATTGTGATGTACGATGGTGATAATGCTGGGATCAAAGCATCTTTCCGTGGAATTGATATGATTTTGGAACAAGAAATGAATGTCAAAATTCTTTTGTTACCAGAAGGCGAAGATCCAGATTCGTTTTCCAAAAAACATTCGACAACAGAAATCGAAGCGTATATAAAAGAAAATGCCTCCGATTTTATTCGTTTCAAGGCAAATGTTTTGTTGGAAGATGCGAAGAATGATCCTATCAAAAAAGCTGAATTAATTAGAGAAATTGTCAAATCGATTTCACTTATTCCAAATATTATCAAGCAAGAAGTTTACATTGCAGAAACTTCTAAAATTATGGAAATTCGAGAAGAAGTTTTGTTCAAAGAATTGGCTCAATTGCAAAATTCTGGCGATAAATCAACTTCTTCGTCTTCTCATATTATCGATAATGCGCGAACAAAAAAAACTGCTATTTCGGTTGTTCCGTCTACAAAGGAAGTCATCAATGTTCAACAAACTGTAGAAAATGAAATTATTAAGTTGATTATGCAATTTGGTGATTTGGAAGTTGATTTGAAGAACGAGAACAACGAGCTATATAAAACAACAGTTAACCAAGAAATCATTTCTCAATTTGATGAAAACGAACTGAGTTTGAGTAATCCGCTTTATCAATCTATTTTAGAAGAAGTGAAAGTTGGTTTAGAAAATGATGAATTGCGAACAGGAACCTATTTTTCTCGATTAACCAATCCAGAAATTGTACAGCTTGCTTCGGAAATGATGTTAGAAAAGCATAGTTTAAGCGAAAACTGGACAGTAAAACAAGGCATCAATATTAAGAAAAAAGAAGAATTTGTGCACAAAGATTTATTTGATGTTTTACTTCGCTTCAAAATTATTTACATAGATAATATGATTAAAGAATTGATGCATCAAACAAAAAATCCTGAATTATCAATTGAAGAAACGAGTCAAATTCTTCAACAAATTATGCGTTTTACTGGATTAAAAAATATCTTAAATCAACATCTTAATCGCGTCATTTAATTTAACATTTACTTGTTAAAAAGTTAATAAATTGATTAATAATTATTTAGACAATAATTGTAAATAATTCTTAAAAATTTTAATAAGTAACTATATTTTTAACTTATAGTTAACATTTCTTTCTAAAGCTACTAAACATATACATTTAAGTCTCTTTTCATTTCTAAAAAACATTAGAAAAAACTATGCATGTACAAACAAAATCAATTATGCTTATTTTAGATAAAGATTCAGAAAGAACTAAAGAATGACAAAGAATATTTTAACATTATTAGTAATGCTGATGATTATCCCAATGGCTCAAGCTAAAGGAAAATCAAACTTTTCAATAGAAAATCCGTTACCAGTTACTATAACTAAAAATTTGAAACTTAATTTAATCAATAAATTTTCAGATTTTAATAAAACAGATAACACTGCGATTTCGGAAATTGTTGAAAAAGCTGGAAAAAAAGTAAGTGGAATTGTATCATGGTATGCTGATAAATTTCACGGTAAAAAAACTTCTAGTGGCGAGTTATATAACAAAAATAACTTAACTGCAGCCCACAAAACTTTACCATTCGGTACAAAAGTCAAAGTAACCAATACAAATAACGGAAAATCTGTTGTTGTAAAAATAAACGATAGAGGACCTCATACAAAATCTCGTTTATTGGATTTGAGTAAAGCAGCGTTTACTTCTATAGGTTCTATTAATGCGGGAACATTAAACGTAGAAATGGAAGTTGTAGAATAAAACAATTTTTAGATATTAAAAAAGAAAAGGATTGA